>CAMOGQ010000003.1 GCA_946614165.1 uncultured Lachnospiraceae bacterium | reverse complement strand
TCATCTCCTCTGCAAGCCCCATCCATTCAGAAGGAATGGGTGGGGTGATTGACTCTGGAAAAGACGATCAGGGCGTCCCCTTCCCGGACATCCTCCGGGAAATGAAAGATCTGATCCTCAAATACAAGGGGCGTCATCCTGCTGTGGCGGATGATCTCAAAGTCATCGCCGCATTCGCTGATGATCTCCGTAAGGCACTTTTCTCCTTCCGGCGCTGTACATACATGGATCCTTAAAGCACATAGGCCCATCATGGCAGCGGCCCAGGCTCCTCCCCGGTCCGGATCCGAGATCATCTGTGCTTCGTCGATCACAGCCGTATGGTACCATTTCCTCAGGTCTGCCATCTCTATGGTAGAAGACTGATGCACGGCCCCTCCCACCATGATCTGCTCTTCTCCCGTGACCAGGGAACAGGGACAGTCCTCCCCGTTCATCCATTCGAACATTTCATGGGCCAGCAGGCGAAGCAGCCCCAGATAAATGCCGTTTTCAGCCTTCATGAGGTCCCGGACAGCGTCATGGGTCTTTCCGGAATTTGTAGGCCCGACATGGACCAGAAAGTGTCGTTTTATCTTCCTGGCCGCGGGATAAAGATCAGCGTACCGTTCCGGGATCTCCGTAAGCACATGAGCCATCAGCTCCCTGTCTTTTTTTTCCACTTCTTCCGCTCTTCGTCTCTTTTTCTCTTCACGGTCCAGAAATCCAGCGAGGCCGGATTTTTGGGGCAGGTTCTTCCCATTTCCTGAGGCTGCACTCCAAAGAAGCTTCAGAATCTTTTTCTTCTTTTTGTTTTCTTCTTTTTCCATGCAGCTTTTAAAAAAAGCCGCAGCCGTCTCTCCCATGCCTTCCATGCAGTCCAGTACCACTTCCGGATCTGTCAGAAAGACTGCCGGGCTTTCTGCAAGCAGCTTAAGAATATCCTTTTTTCTTTTGTCCTGTATATCTTTGGCATTGTCTCTGACGGCTCTCATATAGAGCAGGTATTCCTGTTCCGTGACAGGATTATTCTTTAAACGGCTGCCCCGCATCATCTCATCCAGAAGGTATCCGTCCGGGTTCAGTCTGTATATGTAATAATTCTGATACTCACCGTGCACATATCGGGATCGGATCAGGCCGCAGCCTTCCAGGCCGTTGATCACAGCGCTGATTTCCTCCGGCTCCAGCAGGCTGTATCTTCCGGCATGCCTGGCAGCCGCAGTTCCTTTGTCCAGATTTGTTCCCCGCAGGATATGGACAATCTGCCTTGCCGTCACATAGCCCTTTCGGTCCATGATGGTCTCCATCACAGCCTGGGCAAGGCAGCTTCCGTGGAAAGGATTCTTCTTCAGCTGCTCCTTTTTCTCCTTTTTCCTCTCTTCGGCTCGTTTCTGCGCTCTGCGGTAGGCAGCCGAGACGATCCTCCTGTAAGATTCCCGGACCGTGATCTCTTCCTCTACGCTTTCTCTGTCAAAAAGGAAGCAGACCGTAAAGGCACCGGGCTTTTTCCTGTATCTGACGCTGCCTCTCCAGCCCTTTTCCTGCAGATAGGTTTCGATTGCCTTCTTCACAGGATGGTCCTTCCACAAAGCCGCAAGCTGTCTGTACAGGGGGCTTACTCCGGTCAGGTATACACGGATCTTGCCGGATGCGAAATCATAAACTGCCTGCAGAGGGATCTCCCGGAAAAAGACTGTCAGGTGATCCTTCCCGGCGACGCATCGCGCCAAAGTAAGCTCCTCATTTTCCTCAAGAAAACAGAGCTTCAAAAGATCGCCCCTGGAAAAATATGCGGCTGCGGCATCTGATGAAAGGAAGTCCTTCATCTTTTGGTTAAAAGGATGTTCTTTCCTCCATTTCTCCAGCTTCCTTCCTGCCTCCTCTTCCATTCCTTTAAGGACGTCAGGGTCTGTCTCAGGCTGACAGTGTCTCAGATTCCCAATTATTTCCTTCCTTTTATTGATCCACGCCTTTTCTGACAACCCTCTCTTTACGCGGAACTGCACAGGCTTAAAAATGACAGCCTTCTCCCCGGAAAGGATCCTCACCTCCAGCCCCTTTTCACACGGACTGACGCGGATATCCCTGATCAGAGAAGCATAGGAAAATGTACCGATCTGCTCCTTCAGATACTGTTCCACTTCCGCTGCATATTCTTTTCTGTCTGCTTCCATGCCTCTGCCCTGCCTTTCTCTCAGCTTCCTCCGTCCTTCTTCCGCGGTCCCTGTCCGGCGGGATTCTTACGGGGCCCTCCTGTCTGCCGATTATAAAACGCCTGGCAAAGTTTCGCTTGCAGAAAAATAAGGCACTTTTCCGGTATGAAAACCCCTGTTTTTTATTTCCCGAAACAAAGAGAAAGCGGACAGGATCTCTCCTGCCCGCCTTCCGGTGCACTGTATGAATTATGCCTGACTGTTTATGTCTGACTTTGATGATCTTATCTGGTAACGATCTCCACCGGTACGTTGAAGATCTTTGCCACCTTGAGGATGGTATCGATGTGACGTCCTGCAGCCGCGCCCATGTGGTGAGTGGGGCCTGCCTCGGTCCAGCGGTTGACGAATTCCCTTGCGCCGCAGGTAAAGCGTGTGCGCATGTTGGTGTCGCCGAAGCCCAGGATCTTGCCTTCCTCGTTGACGCCCTCTGCTGCCACGAACTTGAAGTTGCCGTCGCCGTCCTGGGTGATGGCCAGATAGGTCACAGGGCCGGTGTAGGGGTAGAACTGGGTCAGGTGGCCGCCGCCGGTCTTGCCGTGGAATACGGGCACGATCTTCATGGTGGGCTTCTTATCGGAGATATCGGCGTCGCCGGATCCGGAATGGCCGATGATGCAGATGTCGTCGTTGAAATCGATGGAATACATCTCAGCCAGCTGGCCTGTGCCGGAGATGGTCTTGAGGATGGACATGGCCATGGCCACCTTCATATCGCCTTCCACCGCGCAGGCGGTGCCCTGCTTGATCAGCATGGAGAAAGCGGGGATCAGCATGGAATCCAGAAGGCCTGCCTGGCCCTTGGCAAAGCCGTCGTAGTGAGAGGCCACAAGGCCCAGCTGCTCGTCTTTGACCCACTTCTCAAAGGCCACCACATATCTGGCCATGTCCCAGACCTTTTCGATGGTGCCGCCGCCTTCGATGTCGAAGGTGTCCAGGATATCCTGAGCCTTGGCGCGGATGGCTTCCTCGTCGGTCACGTCGTCGGCGATGCACCACATCTTCTCCCAGTCGAACTGCTTGGTATAGAGGTTCATTCTTCTGTAGAGGTTGGTCTCGTCGATATACAGATCCATCATGCCGGGATAGGGACGGCCGATCTGGGCGATGTTGGTGTCACGGAATCTTCTTCTGACCTGGGCAGCTCTGCACCAGTCTTCGATCTCGGCCTGGGCCTGGGGATCGCCGCCTTCCACCACGCCGGTGATGCAGGCATGTCTCTTGCCGAATCTCTCAAGGTCTGCTACCACTTCGCCGGTGGCGCCGCAGGCATAGCCGATGCCCAGCCATGTGGGGATGTCAGCCGTATCATAGTCCAGTGCCTTCACCTTCTGCAGGTTGATGACTACCACGGGAACGTCCAGATCGCGGACAGCGGGCAGATAATTATAGGAAGTAGCGTAGGTCAGCATCTGAAGGAAGACCAGGTCCACGTCTGCTGCACGGAACTTATTTCCGGCCTCCTGGGCCTTTTCCTTGGTGGTGACCATGCCGCCGTCGATGATCTCAATGGTATCGGGCAGAGTCTTTTTGAAGGCTTCGTACTGGGCCTCGAATTCGGGGACCAGCTGGGGGAACTGGGGCAGGTATGCGCCCAGAGCGATGGAAAATACGCCGATTCTTGCTTTAGTATTTACTAACATGGTTTTTAACCCTCCCATTTACATTTCTGCAGTTTTTTTTACTATACGTTTAAGGCTCGATGACTTCGACGCCGAAGGATTCAAAAATGTTCTGTCTGGCTTCTTTCAGGTCCTTAAAGATGCCCGCATGGATCATCTGGGCCGTCAGGTTTCCGATGGCCGTGGCTTCGCCGGGACCTGCCAGGACCTTTCTGCCGGACTTTTCCGCCGTCAGTTTATTGAGGTAGCCCGCCTTGGAGCCGCCGCCCACGATGTTGATGGCTTCATAGTGCCTGCCGGTGATGGTCTCGATTTCCAGGATCGTATCGGCGTAGCACTCTGCCAGGGACTGGTAGACCACCGTGGCGATCTCGCCCACGGTCTGGGGCACAGGCTGCTTTGACCAGGCGGCATATTCCTTAATGGCTTCGATCATGGAATCGGGGGCCAGGAAAAGGACGTCCTGCACGTCCACTCTGGTGGGGAAGTCTTTTGCTTCTTCCGCCAGTTCGCAGAGCTTTGCAAAGGAATAGGCATCCTTCAGGTCATGCCTGACCTGCTGGATCATCCACAGGCCCATGATGTTCTTGAGGAAACGGAAACGGTAGTCGTAGCCGCCTTCGTTGGTATAGTTTCCGGCCTCGGTATCGGAGCTGATCTTTGCCTCGGGAAGCTCTACGCCCATCAGTGACCAGGTGCCGGAGGAGATATAAAGGACGTCCTCCTTTGTGGAAGGAACGGACATGACGGCGGAAGCCGTATCATGGGTGGCGGGAAGGACCACGTCGCAGTTAAATCCCACTTCCTCTTCAATCTCTTTCGTGAACCTTCCCACGAAAGATCCGGGCATGGACAGAGGCATGAAGATGTCTTCCGGGAAGCCCAGGCTGCGGATCAGTTCCCTGTCCCAGTCCTTGGTTACGGGGCTGACCAGCTGAGTGGAAGTGGCGTTGGTATATTCCGACTTTTTGACTCCGGTCAGAAGGAAGTGAAAATAGTCGGGCAGCATGATGAAGGTCTTTGCCCTGTCCAGGTTTTCCTTCTCCTGCTCCTTCACGGCCATCAGCTGATAGATGGTATTGAAGATCTGCTTCTGGATGCCGGTGCGGGCGTAGAGCTCCGACTGGGGAATGATGTCATAGACCTTGTAGTCCATGTCCATGGTCCTGTCGTCGCGGTATCCGTAGGTGGGCCCCAGGATCCTGTCATTCTCATCCAGAAGGACGTAGTCCACAGCCCAGGTATCGATGCCCATGCTGACCGGGATCTTGCCGATCTCCCTGCACTTTTTCAGGCCGTTTTTGATCTCCGAAAAGAGCCTGTCCAGCTCCCAGCATCTGTGGCCGTCCTTTTTGACCATACCGTTGTCGAAGCGGTATATCTCTTCCAGGACCATCTTTCCGTTTTCCATATGGCCCAGCATATGTCTTCCGCTGGATGCGCCGAAATCTATGGCCAGATAATATGTTTTTTCCATGTGTAACCCCCTATGCCCTTTTATCTGCACAGATCAGAAAACAGGTCGCTCTCCTTCTCGTACAGGAACTTTTCGGGCAGTGTCACGCCGAACTCCTTTGCAAGACGTCTGAAATCGTCGGGCTTAATGGTCTGTCTCTTTCTGTCGGATACGGACATGACCATAACCAGGACCTGGGCTGCCTTCTCGATGGTGTGCATGAGGCCGAAGGTGGAGTCAAAGGTCTCGCCGGAGCAGAAGATGCCGTGGTGGGACCAGATGGCTGCGTTGTATTCTTCCATCAGCCTGCTGGTCTCTACGCCGATCTCACGGCCGCCGGGAACCATCCACGGAACCACACCCACGCCTTCGGGGAAGACTACGGGGCACTCTGTCATGGACTCCCAGAGCTCTCTGGTAAAGATCTCGTCCTTCAGGGGAAGAACAAAGGTCAGGGCGATGATGTTGTTGCAGTGGGCATGATAGATCACGCGGTGAAGGCCGCCGGTCACTCTCTTTTTGACTTCGTGATTCATCAGATGCGTGGGAAGCTCGGAAGTGGGTCTGCCGCCGTCCGTAAGGCCCCACTGGATCTGGTACTTTGTACCTGTGGAATCCACCTTCAGGATGCAGAAGCTCTCTTCGGGAACTCTGTCCACGTTGATGAAATACTTGCCGCTGCCGGTCACTGTAAAGTATTCGTCCGCAAGGCCGGGCACGCTGGTGCCGATCTCTTTCCATTCACCTTCTTCGGAAAGGTTCTCTCTGACGGCTGCCACGTCCTCTGCCGTCATGCGGTAGGAAAGGTTGCCGCCGTTTCTCTCATGCCAGCCCTGTCTGTATCCTTCCGCGCACAGTGCCATAAATCCCTTTACAAAACCCGCCTCTAAAACTTTCATCATAAACCTCCGGAAAATTTCAAAAGATTATTTTTTTGTTTCTGTTGTTATTGTAAAGGGTCTGTATTTATAATTACAGTATCGTATTTATTTAAAAAAGTGTCCTTATTTGCAGGAAGGTACCAATGAACAGAGAACTGCTCGACCGCCTGAGAAAAATCACACAGGAAGAACAGGATATCCTGAAACAGGGTTCCGGCGTGAAACGGTCCCTCTATACCCTGGAAGGAGACGGCGGGGCCGGCGTTCCCGATATGGATGGCTTCGTTGTGGACAACCGGAAGGTCCTGGACGAAGGACGCCTCATACAGGTCCGGACCCATACCCGGTTCGTATATTTTCCCAGGCACACCCACAACTACATAGAAATGGTCTACATGTGCGCGGGTACCACCCGCCACATCATCAATGGAAGCGAGATCCTTCTGGGAAAAGGAGAGCTTCTGATCATGAACCAGTATGCCCAGCAGGAGATCCTGCCGGCCGGAGAAGGGGATATAGCGGTCAATTTCATGATCATGCCCGCGTTTTTCGACAGGATCATGCCCATTCTGGAGGCATCCTCCTCTCCCATGCGGGACTTCCTGATCGAGTGCCTCCGCTCCCAGAGCTCCAGGGTCCCCTTCCTGCATTTCCAGGTCCGGGATATCCTTCCGGTCCAGAATCTCCTGGAGAACCTGGTCTGGACCCTTCTGCACGGGGACGCCTCCCAGCGCAGCATCAACCAGCTGACCATGGGCCTTCTCTTCCTGCAGCTGCCGGAATACTCGGACCGTGTCCAGTCCGTATCCCTCCCCTACGACCACGAGATCGTCATGCGCTCCCTCCGCTATATAGAAGAGAACTACCAGGACGGAGAACTGACCGAATTTGCAGCGGAGCTGGGCTGTGAGATCACCTGGCTCTCCCGGGCCATCCGCAGACTGACCGGTTCCAACTGGCAGGATCTGATCCAGAAAAAGCGCATGGAAAAAGCCTGCGACCTGCTGAAGGAGACCGGCATGTCCGTCACCGACATCTCCCTTGCCGTCGGTTATGAAAATATCTCCTACTTCCACAGGCTCTTTAAAAAGACCTACGGCGTCTCCCCCCGCAGATACCGCCTGGAATACGGCAGGGGACCTGACCTGCCCTCCGGTGCATTCCCGCAGGGCTAAGCTGCAAAATGCATGTAAAAAAGATTTTCCGGAATTAACTGTATCTGTCCTTCACCGGCGCCGACTCATGCTATAATAGGCATCGCATTACAGATGAGGCAGGAATGTTCCTGCAGACGGAGGTAAATATTATGAAAAAAAGAATCGTATCACTGATGATGACGGGCATTCTGGCCCTTTCCCTTGCGGCCTGCGGCGGCACGGGCGCAGCAAAGCCTGCAGAGGAAGCACCTGCGCAGGAAACACAGGAAGAGCAGACTGAGGAAGCCGCGGAAGAAAAGGAAGAGACTGCAGACACAGAAACTCCCGAGGTAGAAACCGCTGAAGCAGAAACCACTGAGGAAGCCGAAGCATCCGAGGAAGAAGACAGCGTAGAAAAGCTTGTCGCCGACGTCATTTCCCTTGAGAAGGGAACAGCCGGCTCCCAGCTCAAGGCAGTGGGACTGGCAGCCCGTTTCATCCGCCTTTATGCAGACGGACAGTCGGATATAACAGACGTGGAGACTGTCACAAAAGGACTTTCGCCCGAAGACAAAGAACTGTTCGTAGATAACTTTGTAGACATCATCTGGCCTTATCTTCAGGAAGCTCTGAACGGTGATGAAATGATCGGAGGCATCCTGGAAGACCTTGGCCTCAGCGATGAGATTGACCAGATCGTTCAGGAAAATCTTACAGAGGATGACATCAAAGTCTTTACCGAGTTCGCCGACGCGCTCAGGGAAGAATAAAACAGACTTAAGCTGCATCAAAGATGCCGGGAGAATCGCTTCTCCCGGCATCTTTTTTGTAAACGGGCAGCAGATGCCGGCACGGGGCGCCTTCCCCTGTTATTTTTCCCCGGAAAAATGTTATAATTTACAAAACAGGAAATCCCCCGCCGCCGGAAGCCTCCGGGCGGCTTCTCTTACAAGGTCAGTCAGGAGTTTTTCGTCTATGGATTATAAGACACTGCTCGCCCATTCCGTGCGCGTTGAGGGCACCCCCGCCGAAGGAAATGCTTCTTTCGCTCTGCTGGTCAACCCCCATTCCTATAACGAAGACATGCTCTCTCCCTTCCGCCCCATGGATTTTCTCCATCTGATGAGCGGGGGCGCATCTGAGATCCGGTCCCCTTTCCGGGCCGAATACGCTTCCATGGACGCCCATCTGCTGCTGATCCTGCACGAGGGCAGCCTGCAGATCACAAATCTCGCCTCCTTAAATGTTTCCGCAGGGACAGCGCTCCTCGTCGACTGCAACCGTCCCTTCAGTCTGATTTCCACAGGTCTCCCCCTCCGCTTCGAAATCTACATGGTGGCCGGCAGGGATCTGTCCACCTTTGAAGTCCTGTTTCCCGTGGGCGAGACCCTTTCCTTTACCTGGAAGGACCTTCCCTTCTTCCGCTATGGCGTCAATTCCCTCCG
The DNA here is from genome assembly GCA_946614165.1 of uncultured Lachnospiraceae bacterium. Lineage (GTDB taxonomy): Bacteria > Bacillota > Clostridia > Lachnospirales > Lachnospiraceae > CAG-791. The sequence continues at coordinate 64,214 of CAMOGQ010000003.1, read as the reverse complement.
TTCTCTTCCGGAAAGCATTTCTCTTACAGAAATGCTGGATGTCCACAGCAGCCTGACGTCTCTTTATATCGGCCTGTGCAAGGAACGTTTCCGCAGGAACATCCAGGACAGCCGTCCTCTCCCCTTTTATCTGAAGGAAATGCATTCCATGACCTGCAATTTCTTTACCCGTCCCTATTCTCTGGGCATGTGCGAAGAGCTTTACGGGATCAGCCGTTACAGGCTCTGCAGGGAATACAGTGCCGCCTTCGGCATTTCTCCCCTGCAGGACCTCAACCTGCACCGAGTCCGAAAGGCCAGGGAGCTGCTGGTGACCACCGATATGAAGGTAAATGAGATCGGCAGCGCAGTGGGCTTCGAGAATACCACACACTTCATTAACATTTTCAGGAAGACCTACGGCTGCACGCCCGGCGCCTTCCGCAGACAGTACAGAAGCTGAAAAACCGGGAGGATCCCGTTTATGGGATCCTCCCGGTCTTCTTTCTGATTTACAGTATGGCAGGGGCCAGACTTTTACGGGCCCTCTGCTTTTATTTTGCCTTGCCGAAGCAGTCGTCGCAGACGGCGTAGGGATAGTTCCAGGGCAGGATCTTGCCGCATCGTCTGCACCGGCGGCCGGGCAGGGACTGCTTTTTCAGGATCTCCATGATCTTGCTGCAGATCTTATTGCGGGTCTCTCCCACATCGTCCAGTTCAGCGGGGTGGTTGAAGACACGGCAGTAGTAATAGACCAGGTCACAGATGCTGTAAAGTTCCTCCAGCTCCTGCAGATCGGGGTTTCTGCCGTAGAGAGTATAGACAGGGCGGAATTCCCGCACCTGTCCCTGGAGCTCCGCCGCGAACATCTGCTCCCAGAGCTCCTTGAGGGTACTGTCTCTTTCATCAAAGGGGATCATAACAAAGCGGTAGATCAGCTCTTTGTCATCCGTATATTCTTCCAGTTCCCGGCACAGGGCGATCTCACGGACCGTATAGGCCTTCTGGAAGAAATCCCTGTCTTCGATGCTGTTCCACCGTTCCATGATCTCGGACAGCCTTCCCTCCAGGCCGATCAGGGATTCCGGAAAGGCCAGTCTGGCTTTCTTAAGAGCGGGAATGGTGCTGCGGAAAGCCCTCCAGAGGATGGCCTTGCCGTACTCGGCGTTGGTATAGCCGGTATCATAGATCCCGTAGCGGCCGGCTCTGCCGGCGATCTGCAGGACCTCGGAAGGCATCAGGTCTCTCTTGCTGTGTCCGTCATACTTCATCATTTCCAGGAAAACGATCCGTCTGACCGGCAGATTCATGCCCATGCCGATGGCATCTGTGGCCACCACCACGGTGGTCTCTCCGGAAATGAAGCGTCTGACCTCCTGCTGGCGGACTTCGTAGGGCAGAGCCCCGTAAATGATACTGCAGCGGACTCCCTGCTGCTGAAGCTCGGAGGCCACCGCCAGCACATTCTTTTTGGAAAAGACGATCAGGGCATCGTGTTCCTTTACGTCTCTGGGAAAGCTGAATTTGCGGTTCTCCACGATCAGAGGCGTCATGCGCTCATGGCGGACCACCTCCCAGGTATCTCCGCAGTATTCGATCATGCGGATCAGAAGCTCCTCTGCATAGGGCGCCGCGCATACATGGACTTCTCTGGCCAGCACGCCCATAACGGCGGCCGTCCAGCTGCCGCCTCTTTCCTCTTCGTCCATCATCTGGGCTTCGTCGATGACGGCCACGTCATACTCTTCCACCGGATCCATCATTTCCACGGTGGAGGCCTGGTGGAGGGCTCCCTCCACGATATGCTCCTCTTCTCCGGTGATCAGGTTGCAGGGGACCCCGGCCGCGTTGGAATTCTCATAGACCTCGAAGGCCAGAAGACGAAGAGGCCCCAGATAGATGCCTTTCCTGGCCTGCTTGAAGGCCTCTATGGAATCATGGGTCTTGCCGCAGTTGGTGGGACCGATATGGAGAATAAAGTGTCTTTCGATCTCTCTGGCGGCAGGGTAGAGGTCCGCATAGCAGTCCGGCATCTGGCTCAGGATGCTCTCCTTCATGCGGCGTTCTCTCTCCGCTCTCTCGTCCATGCGGCGGAAGATCTCCGTGTACCTTTTGTTCTCCCGCAGAAGGCTTTCCACCTTTTTCGGCGTAAAGTAATCCTGCAGATCCTCCAGGATCTCAAAATTCAGTTCCAGATCGTTGATGACGAAACGCAGTCTTTCCCGGATGAACTGCCACTGACGGCTGCCCCTCTTTGCATAGGCCCGAAGCTCTTCGGAAGATTCGGCCGCCCGCCGGATCAGGTAATCGTCAATGGTCCTGCCGCGGCTCAGAATATAGCCCACGGCCTCGTCGTCCAAAAGATATTCGGAGGTAAACTCACCTATATTGTTCTCGTCCAGATCCTCCTGCCATACCTTTTTGCCGAAGTGGGTATTCTGGACCCGGTCCAGGATCTGCCTCCGGTTCTTCAGATACTTTTCGATGGTATCAATGATATCCTGCAGGTATTCTTCCTTGTGGTCCTCAAGGTAAGCGGCCAGAGACTCGCTTCCCGTCAGCTCCTTCAGCCGTTTTTCCGTCTCTCTTTTTTCACGGGCTTCCGCGTATTTTAGCAGAGTGGGCGTCAGTTCCTCCAGAGAGGCCTGCATCCGGGTCTCCAGCTCCGGCATAAGGGCCGGATCCGCCAGGGCCTGGTATTCGGGATCGGCCTTCAGGGAAGCCTCCACCGCATCCTGAAAGGCCTGTTTCTTTTTGTAGCGTTTTGCCGCCTTGGGGCCGGCGGAAGGGTTGGCCTTCCGGAAGCTTTCCATGACCGCTTCCTTATGCCTGTCACGGAGCAGGTCCCTGCGGTAACGCAGGTAATCGTCGAAGATAATTGTGATTTCGTTGTTTGCCATATATTCCTCAGTTGAAAATACTCCCGCGCCTTTGACCACCGCCCGGGAGTGCTGCTTTCAGAACCTTTCTGATCTCAAATCTCAAACTCTTCCTATCATACCTAATTCGCAGAAAATAAGAAAGGCTTTTTCCAGAAAGACTTTTTTACCTTTTTATATTAAGCATAGCAGAACAGCCAATTCCTCCGGACAGAAATCTTCGGAGAAAAAACAGATTCAGATGCCTGCCGGAAGATGAAATCTTCAAATTTAAGGCAGGCCTTCATAAGACAGTCTTGAAAATCCGGCAGATTATCTTTCCCTTGTCAAAATCTTTGGCATTTACATCCTTACTTCGAAATCTATACATGCTCTGAGTGTAATTACTTCATTAGGGCTTTTACCTGACGAACCCGTTCATCTATAAAATCAGGCCACACCGAATTGTCCAGATAAGGCTGGGTCAGATGTGTATATGTGCCTGCCCTGTCAAGGATCTCAATCTGGTTGGGGTGGCTTGGCAAAGCTATATCCACATGTATGGCCTTCATCTTCTCTGCATCTGCAATGAAGCGGTCACGGAGATCAGGCGTTAGGAAGGCACTTTTTTTATAATAGTCATCGTTCATGGTATTAGCACCAACGCCTCCGTGCATGGCTACCGTATAAATGTCTCCTGTCTCGGGATTCTTCTCCTCCCAGAAAAAGCTGGTGCATCCAGGAGTATGGCCGGGTGTCAGTATGGTTCGGACGGCTATATCGCCCAGGCAGACAGGATTAAATTCGTCATAATACCGATCCACATGAATATGCTGCACATGCCACAGATCGTGGGGCAGTTCCGTCTCTGCAGGGCAGTTCTTCATGAATTCGGCATCTTCCCTGGACATATACAGAGGAGCGCCTGTCAGTGCATGCAAGGACGCCGCACCGCCAAAATGATCCAGATGGGCATGAGAAAGAAGGATCTTTTTGATATTCTCCATCCGGTAGCCCAGACGGTATATAGAATCCAGCATCAGATACAGGCTTTCTGCAATACCTGTATCGATCAGAATCAGGCCTTCCCCTGTGTCGATCAGATATGCTCCTACCCATTTCTGTCCCGACACATACCAGGTCCTTGGAGACACCTGAAAAGGTTTCACTGCCAGTTCCCATGGCCTGTGGCACAAGGTCTCCACAGGATGAGGAATCGGTTTACCGCTTGAAAATGCCATAATTAACCTCCTTGCACTGTCCCAATACGCTGCTGTCATCTGATGGTCTGACATTCTTTTCCATAATTACATTGTAATGACAGCATTATAACACAGGTATTTCCGGCAGCAATCGATATCATCAGAGGAATAATCACAAAAAATTGAAACTGTCAGTGAGATCATGAACGTAAAACTGTAGTTTTTGCTTATAACATATATAGTCAGCACTCATTCAGCTCTGACTTTGCCCCCTATAAAATCTTCTTAACAGGAAACCGAAAGGCACCGGAGATGCCTTTCATATCAACTACACAAAAAGGAGGCTAAACTTGACACCACAGATTATTATTACACTATGCGTACTTGCTTTTCTGGTAATCATGCTGCTGGCCCACAGGCTGCCCTACGGGCTTACCGGAATGTTCTGCGTCGGCCTGCTGGTCCTTTTCAGGGTCACCGATCTGAAAACAGCAATGAGCGGTTTTTCCAGCAGCACGACAGTTATGGTTGCCAGCATGATCGTCGTCGCATCACAGCTTTCCAAAACAAGCATTATCAACAGAGTCCGTGCTGCAATGTCAAAACTGTCCGGTAAGAGTGAGATCATTGTTATTCTTGCTTTCTTCGGAGCCACAATCCTGCTTTCCCAGCTTATGGGACAGGTAGCCTGCCTTTCCATTATGCTCCTGTTCTGTGAGACTCTGGATGAAGACAGCCGTCTGACACCTTCCAGAATGCTGTTTTCAGTCTGCGTACTGAATACCATCTGGACTTCTAAAATCCCTATCGGTATGGGCGCTACAATGCCCGGAACAATCAACGCATTCTTTGAAGGCGTGGCTGCAGACTATTCTATAGGCATCACAGACTATGCAAAAGCCGCACTGATCCCCGGTCTTGTTGGAATAATATACTGCATACTGTTCATGAAGAATCTGCCGACTCATAAGATCAGTAAGGAAAATGTCAAAGAGGTAAAAGAAACCGTTCAGATGTCTCAGAAACACGAAATCATTGTTTTTGCAGTATTCTTTGTGATAATGATTTCCTTCTTCCTTTCCGGAAAGATTCCCTCTGATGTCCAGAATGTTCTCCCGCTTCTTGGCGTATGTGTATTCCTGATCACAGGAGTCTGCAGCATTCCCGAAGTCACAAAGACCATTACCAGTGACATCGTATTCCTGATTGCGTCCATGTCCTCCATCTCCACAATTCTCGGTGCTACCGGTGTAGGAGAGCTGATTGGCAATACCGTGCTTAAGATCCTGGGCGGACATCCTGCTCCGATCTTTGTCATCACCGTATTCACACTTGTCACAGCCGTTATGACAAACTTCCTTTCAAACATGGGTACCATGGCTCTCATGATCCCCATTGCTGCATCCACAGCTCTTGCAGGCGGCTTTAATGTTCAGACCGTCGTACTTGTCACTGCCTGCTCTGCATGGATGGCCTTTGTAATGCCTACAGGCTGTGCCGGCTCCATGATCGCCTTCGGCAACGGCAATTATGAAGTGGCCGAAACCTTTAAATTTACGATTCCGCTCTTTATCCTTGAGCTCGTATCTCTTATAATCAGTACTACTCTCTTATTCCCGGTATACGCCTGATCTGCCGGACAACACAGCAATTCATGCATCGGAGACAGCTCTCATCCCAGGTTTCCATGACTGGTTATCAGGCTGAGAGTTGTCTCCGGAGATATGTAATAAACCATATTCATAAAATATATTGAGGTAAATCGATGAGAGGAACTTTTGACCCCGGATTTGAAAAAAAAACCATCAACCTTTTTGACAATATCGTCTACTCTCATGTTACGGATCTTGAAGGAAATCCTCTGGATCTGAAGCTGTCGATCATGGTACAGAACGGGAATTCCGAAATGCGGCTGGCGGCCGGCGAGGATGATCCAAGGGAAGATCATACCCCTAAGCCGCTTCTGATTTTTGTCCCCGGAGGCGGCTGGAGAGGAACAGACAAGAATCTTATGCTGGGTGAAATGCCCGAATTCGTAAAAGCCGGATATGTGGTAGCTTCCATTTACTATCGAAGCAGCTCACAGGGAAAATGGCCGGCTCAGATCACAGACGTGAAAACCGCCATACGCTTTCTCAGAGCCAATGCTGCAAAATACGATATCGATCCAGATCATATAGGGATTTTCGGCAGAAGCGCCGGCGCCCATCTCTCTGTCATGGCCGGTATGAATACATCAGATTATATTTCAGAAGAATGGAAAGATTATTCTTCTGACATTCAGGCTGTCATAGACATGTTCGGACCGGTTGACCTGCAGGCTAACATGGATATAGAGATTCCCCGCTTTTCGGATCCCAGATTCCGCTGGCACCGTATTGAGGATACCCACGGCGGAGCCCTGATCGGAGGCGATCCCTCAACGATCTACGAGCGTGCCGCACTTGCAACGCCTTCTAATTATATCAGCGAAAAAATGGCTCCGATCCTGATCCTGCACGGTGATAACGATCCTCTGGTTCCCCCTTCTGCTTCCTCCGATCTGTTTTATGAAGCAGTTCAGAAGGCAGGTCTGGAAGACAGGTGCGATTATTACATGATCCATCATGCCGGACATGGGACCCGCGAATTCTTCCAGGATTCGACCAAGGAGCTTATGCTCCGTTTCTGGAACAGGCACCTTCGCTGAAACATTCATGATGTTTTTTACTGACAGGCTCATTTTCATAGGACAATTCAGCATCCTGAGGAAAATGGGCCTGCCTTTGATATTTACACTGATATGGATATTAAAGAATTCATTTATATCACGACGATCGCCAGGGAACAGTCTCTGAAATCTGCAGCCGGAAGCCTGGGTGTTTCAGAGCCTACATTGAGTGTTTTTCTGTCAAATCTGGAAAAACAGCTGGGTACTGATTTGTTTTACAGAGAAAAGAAGAAACTGTATCCGACACAGGCTGGAAAAATATGGATTGAAATGGCACAGGGGGTCATGATAATCCATGATCGGATATATATGGAAATCAAAAGACAGCAAAACAAGGAGTCGATCACTTTGAGGGTTGCCGCCACGCCTTTTCGCGGTGCCTATCTGTTTTCCAGAATCTATCCCAGATTTGCAAAAAACTATCCAGATGTAAGAATCAATATTCATGAACTTTACTCTACGAACCTGATCCATGCTGTTGAAAACGGTGATGTCGATTTTGGTCTGGGGACTTTTAAGGATCCGGAAAACGGAAAATTCGATTATATTCAGACCAGCAGAGAAGAAATCGTAGTAGTCTTGTCAAAACTGCACAGAGCTGCATCCTGGGCCAGGCAGGGAAACGATGAGCTGCCTGCTATCCAGATTGAACAGCTTATGGATTCTCCTTTTATTATGATGAGCCCCGGAACCACTGTCCGCTCCATCACAGACAGTATTCTTAAATCTCTGAATCTTAACCCTCTGATTCTATATGAGACTGCCAATAATCAGGTTGTTCTGAATATGGTAAGCGAGGGCTTTGGAATAGGTTTTCTTCCCCGGACTGTCGCAGCAAAAAACAGTGATATAGTATGCTTTAAACTGGAGCCTTCATTTTATATGCATCTGGGCCTCATCCACCGTAAAGGAATACCTTTCAGCGTGGAAGAAGAATATTTTGCCTGCCTTGCCATGGAACATGACAGGAAAAATCCCCTATACCTCCCTCCTGACAGTGAATACTCCCTGAAAATATATGAAAGGTATTTAAAATCCAAGCAGAAAAATGAGTTTTGACAACATTGAGTACATCATAACAGTGGCCAAAGAACACAGCCAGTCCCGTGCGGCAGATCAGCTTTTAGTCTCCCAATCCACGATCAGCCAGTATATTAGAAAAGTAGAAAAGGAACTTGGTGTTAAATTATTTGAAAGAAACGGCAATCAGCTGGTTCTGACCGATTCCGGAAAAATATATTTAAGCGGTGCAGAATCTGCACTTGCTCTTTATGAAAAAGCATTGGATGATCTCCGAACAAGCAATGTGGCCAGACGAAAGCAGATCGTAATCATGTACAATCCATCGCTCATTCCACAGATGAGGAAAGTTCTGACTGACTATATCAGTACCCATAAGAATATTTTTGTATCAACTCTTTCAGGTCCGGCTGAAATTGCCAAAGAATATCTGATGAATGGTATGGCTGACATTGCTGTTCTTCCGACACAGAATCTTTACCATGCTATGCTGGAATATATTCCACTTTGGGAAGATGAACTTCAGCTGGCTGTACCTATGAATCATCACTGTGCCGCCAAATTCATGCAGGAAGGAGTCTGCTTTGATGACCTGTCAGAAGATTTTTTCATTCTGAACCTTCCCGAAAGCTACATCACACATCACAGTGAGCAGATCTTCCGTGAATACCACTTTCATCCGGTATCTTACTGCGATATTGAAGATCTTAAAACCGCCCGCAATATGGTTATGAATGGAAGAGGCATTGCCTTCCTGCCTTCTTCTATGCACCAAGGCGGTGACTACAGAGCTTTTTCGTTTAATCCGCCTGCCCGATTTTATATTGTGATTGGATACCATAAAAACACAATTTTGAAAACAGAAACCCGTGAACTGATCAATCAGATCAGAAAATGCCGTCTCGTTTGAGGCGGCATTTTCACTTACTCCAAAACAAAAATCCCTCTTCCGCCATGTTCCGCATCAGGAATGAAGCAGGCGGAAAAGGGATTCAAAAACTCTGTTTTGTGATCTCCCCCTAAATACTGCTGCAGATGTCCCCTCCGGGAAGGGCAGGTCAGCTGCAGGAAGAACCAATCAGATCACCGCCACGGTCCTGATCCTGCTCAGAGCCGTCTTCACGGCAGGAATGTTGATGATGATCATGGTAATGATGCCCTCTGCCGGAATGAAGGAGAAGTTGTAAACGATGGGATATATCGCTGCCAGAGACCCGGGGAAGTTCTCGGGCATATATTCCATCCAGTAAAGGCAGCCGGCAAAAAACGGTTTCTCAACGTACACTCCCCCGGCAATATAATTAACAAACCTGCAATACTGCAGAGAAGCTTTCTATCAGGAATGCGAGGTGAAAAAGAAATACACAAAGACTTTTTCAGAATCTTGACAGCCGGTATCTCCCGGTGCTATTGTTGATTCAATACATTAAACCGTTGACGGAGAAGAGTACTGTATTTTCGAAGTTTCAGAGAGCTGCCGATGGTGTGAGCGCAGTACGGAAGGAATACAGGAATGGTCTCCGGAGGGCATCCCCGAACCCCTGAAGGGCAGTAGGGCATGACGGGTCCTGCACCGTTATCAGGCAGCACATATGCTGGTATGTGAGTAAAGTGACCGGAAGGTAATATGAGTGGTACCGCGGAGTAATTCGTCTCATAGGCTTTGGAAGCCATGGGGCGTTTTTTTATGCCGTAAGGATCCTCTTTTACTCACAGAGTTTCAAAACAAAGGAGGAAAACAGATGAAAAGGAAAATGATCGCAGCATTCATGACAGGTCTTATGGCCCTGTCCCTGGCCGCCTGCGGAGGCTCCGCCGCCCCGGAGAAGGAAGCGGCCCAGGAAGCTCCCGAAACCCAGGAAGAGGCCCAGACAGAAGAGGCACCGGAGGTCCGGGAAAGCGAAGGCACCGTATATAAGGTAGGCATCGTAAAGTTCATGGACCATGCCTCCCTCAACCAGATCGAGTCCAATATCCAGTCAGAGCTGGACGCCCTGTCGGGCGACGGGGTCACTTATGACTATGCGTCCTATACCAAGAACGGCCAGGGCGATCCTACCACCATCAACCAGATCGTCGCCGACCTGATGGCCAGCGAAGTGGACCTTCTGGTCCCCATCGCCACCCCCGCGGCCCAGATCGCTCAGTCCGTAACGGAAGGTGAGGATCTGCCCATCGTATTCTCCGCCGTGTCCGATCCCGTCAGTGCCGGTCTGGCCGCCTCCGTCGAAGCGCCCGGCGCCAATATCACAGGCACCTCCGACTACCTGAATACCAACGCCATCATGGACCTGATCTTCTCCCTGGATCCCGAAGCGGATTATGTCGGCCTTCTGTATTCCAACAGTGAAGACGCCTCCAGGGTCCCCATCCAGGACGCCAAGGCCTATCTGGACGAAAAGGGCGTAAAATATATCGAAAAGACCGGCACCACCACCGACGAGGTATCCCAGGCCGTGGATGCCCTGATCGCGGAGGATGTGGACGCTGTCTTTACCCCCACCGACAATACCATCATGAACGCGGAGCTGGCCTTCTTCGAAAAGCTCTCCGACGCCGGCATCCCCCACTACGCAGGCGCCGACTCCTTTGCTCTGAACGGAGCCTTCTGCGGCTTCGGCGTAGACTACGCCCAGCTGGGCAGAGAGACCGCAAAAATGATCGATGAGATCCTGCGGGGCGGAGCCGACACGGCTTCCCTGTCCGTCCGTACCTTTGAGAACGGCATCGCCACCATCAACACCGATACCTGTGCCGCTCTGGGTCTGGACATGGAAGCGGTCAAAGAAGCCTTTGCCCCCTATGTCACACAGATCGTCGAAACTGCCACACAGCAGAATTTTGAGCAGTAATCATTCATTTGCCTGGAGGATGTCATGGGTTTTCTCACAGCAGGAATCGTAAGGACCGCCCTGGAGGTGGGCCTGATCTATTCACTGGTGGCACTGTCACTTTTTTTGAGCTTCAGTATCCTGAACGTCTGCGATCTGTCCACCGACGGATGCTATACCCTGGGCTGCGCCGTAGGAGCGGTGGTCACCATTGCGGGCCATCCGCTCCTGGCCATTCCCCTGGCCATGGGCGCAGGGGTCTGCTCCGGCTTTGTAACGGCCACTCTGCAGACCCGGTTCGGGGTCCAGAGCATCCTGGCCGGCATCATAGTCAATACCGGCCTCTATACCATCAATCTGGCGGTCATGGGCTTCTCGTCCAACGTATCGATCTTCGGGACAGATACCATCTTTTCCATGTTCGGGAGCCTTTCCTCTTCGGAGTTCTGGCATGACTGGAGCAGCCTGATCCTGCTTGTAGTCATCCTTATGCTGATCTGCCTGATCCTCCGGTGGTTCCTCAGCACCAGGCTTGGCCTGTCCATACGAGCTACCGGTGACAGTATGGCCATGGTCCGGGCATCCTCCATCAATCCTGCCGTCATGATCACGGCAGGACTGTGCCTGTCCAATTCCCTGACAGGCCTGGCCGGCTGCCTGATCGGCCAGTACAACAAGACCTGCGACATCAACCTGGGCACCGGCATGGTCACGGTGGCCCTGGCCTCCCTGGTCATAGGGGAGACCATTTCCGGCAGGCGCAGAATGACCCTCCGGATCTTATGCGTCGTTCTGGGATCCTGTCTCTACCGCATGATCATTTCCATAGCCCTGCGTCTCAATGTCCCCACAGAGGCCTTCAAGCTGGTCTCTGCCATCATCGTATGCGTGGCCATAGCGGCGCCGGAGGCCAGAAGAATGGCGGGCTTCCACGCCAGAAAGGCCGCTGCGGTCTATACCCGCAGAACAGCCGTCCGGGGAGGTGAGAAAGATGCTGAAAATTGAAGATATATCCAAGACCTTTCATCCCGGGACCGTCAACGAAAAAAAAGCCCTCGACCACCTGACTCTGGAACTGATGGACGGGGACTTCTGCACCATCGTAGGCTCCAACGGAGCCGGAAAATCCACCATGTTCAATGCCATCGCCGGCACCTTCTACTGCGACGAGGGCTATATCGAGCTGGACGGGGAAGACATCACCTATGTTCCCGAGCACAAAAGATCCCGCTATATAGGCCGCCTCTTTCAGGATCCCCTCATGGGGACCGCTCCGGGCATGACCATCGAGGAAAACCTGGCCGTGGCCTACCTGCGCTCATCCCGCTTCCGCCAGGGCATTTTCAGCCGGATCTCAAGGCGGGAAAAAGCCATGTTCCGCGACCATCTCGCCCTCCTGGGCATGGGACTGGAGGACCGCATGTCCAACCCTGTAGGCCTTTTATCCGGCGGCCAGAGACAGGCCCTGACCCTCCTGATGGCCACCATGGTCACGCCCAAGCTTCTGATGCTGGACGAGCATACGGCCGCCCTGGATCCCGGCACGGCCGCCAAGGTGCTGGCCCTGACGGACCAGATCATAAAGGAGCGCCATATCAGCTGCCTCATGGTCACCCACAACATGAACCAGGCCCTGGAGATGGGAAACCGCACCATTATGATGAGCGACGGCCGGATCGTCTTTGACGTCTCGGGCAGTGAACGGGAAGACCTGACGGTGAACGATCTTCTGGAGCATTTCGCCGCCGGAGCCGGCAGGCAGTTCAACAATGACAGAATTCTGCTGTCAACGAGGCAGAAATATTGAATTGCGCAACAATTGTAATGTAATTCTGTCATTAAATTGACGTTTTATTACAAATGCAACCTGTTCATCTGCCTTTTTTTCTGTTATAGTTTAGAAGAAACAATTTAACGCCTGTTAAAGTTTTGAATTACATTTTCGATTCTGTTTTGCTTGCCTGAATTATTAGCCGGCGTTTTCTTTTTCAATAATGACTGAAGAAATTGTCTGGAGGGGAAAAATGAGCAGATCATCCAAACGGGATATCCGAAAAGAGTGCAAGAAAGTCATGCTTCAGCTGCTGCACGATACGTCTGTCGAGCAGATCACGGTAACACAGATCTGTCAGGCGGCCGGGATCAGCCGGGTCACCTTCTATATCTATTATGATGACAAATACATGCTCCTGGATGACTTTTTTGATGACCTCTGGGCCTCTGTACTGGTCTCCTATAAGGAAAGATTAAGGGACCGCACCGATCCGGCGGACACTTTCCTTTCCTTCTATATGTCCATCATCCACCAGTATTACTCCAATCTCGAAGTGTTCGCCCATTCAGTCGCAGAGGCTGACCGCAACCTGAATGTACGCTATTACCAGAACATTCAGAATTATACGGAATCTCTCCTGAAAGAGTTCTCGGACCAGCTGCGGCCTTACTTCAGTCTGCAGGAAACATCCTCCATTCTGTGCCACGGCATGCTGGGCTTCTTCAACGTACTCAAGAAAGATAACCCCACAGAGGAAGCTATGGAGGAGCGGTTTTCCGATCTGCTCCGCATGATGCTGCGCAGCGAGCTCTTCCTGCATTAAGCGTCTTTTCCTGGACAGGCGAAATATGAAATCCCTTTTCTCATGGGGCTCCGTATCTGTTATACTGTCAGTGAATAGAAAAACTGTCCCAAGTGCAGCGTCAGCAGGAGGAATCTTTATGCAGAAAATGATCATTGCCGTCGTAGCCATCTGTGCCATCGCAGGCGTCGCCATCACAGCCGTTTCGGTCCCGCTGGAACGGTGACCCATTAAGTTCAAAAAAAGGATTCGGGTTTGCTCCCGGATCCTTTTTTCATTTCTCTTATTCTGTTCTTCGATATGACTTTTCCCGGACTTTCCTGTCTTCCTCCGTTTTTACTCTTCCCAGAGCCAGTTCATGAAAAGGGGAAGCTGTTTTTCCCAGTCGGCCTCGCAGTGCCTTCCCTCCACCTGGCAGTGGAGCAGAACGGCTGCGCCTTTGCCTTCCAGCTTGTTGGCAACGGCCCGGTTCCTGCGGTAGGTCCCGCTGGAGCGGTCCTGGCTGTGGATGTCTTTTACGCCTCTGGCTTCACAGGTCCCCCAGGAAAGATATACCCGGGTGGCGGGATCCACACAGCTCTGGTCCAGGTCCCTGTAGACCTTTGTCTGGCAGAAGCCTATGGAGCTGGAAACGCAGGCAGCCCTGGAGAAATACCGGTTATAGCGGTAAGCGGCATAAAGGCTCATCAGGCCGCCCATGCTGGAGCCGCCGATCCCTGTGGTCTCCCTTCCCGGCAGGGTGCGGAAGGTCCTGTCGGCCCAGGGTTTTACTTCACCCACGATCCATTCCATGGTCTCATGGCCCATGACGGGTCCGAGGCCTCTGAAAAAAGTCAGGCTGCTGGGGTAGGGCATGTATTCCGCCATTCTTTCCTCGCCCTCGTGGCCGCATTCCATGCCGATCACGATGAGCTTCCTGTCCCAGCCGTCCAGAAATTCCTTCAGGCCCCAGGATTTTCCGTAAGTTGCGTCCTCGTTAAAAAATAAATTGTGTCCGTCAAAGAAGTACATTACCGGGTAAGCGGCCCCGCTCTCTTCATAATCATCCGGAAGGTAGATATGAAGAGTGCGGTTCTTTCCCTTGGGACTGTAGTTAAAATCCTGTTTTATGACCATAAATTCCTCTGTCAGCGGCGGCTCTCGCGGTACTCAATGGGTGTCATCTCATATTTCTTGCGGAACTGCCGTGTGAAGTGTTCCACGTTCTGGTAGCCTACGGCGTAGGCGATGTTCTCAACGGTCATGTTGCCGTTTCTGAGCAGGGTCCTGGCCCTCTTCATGCGGATGTTGGTGACCTGCTCTCCGAAGGTCTTTCCGGACTTGGACTTGATATATTTGGATACATAAGGGGCGGACAGATGGAATTCCTCCGCCACGTCCTCCAATGTCACCTTCTGGTAGTTGGCCTGGATGTAGTTGAGGATGGCTGTCAGCCTGTCGTCTCCCTGTCTGTTGCCGGCTGCCACCTGAGGAAGCTTGTTGACGCAGACTGCAAGGGCATGGATGGATGCCTTGATGATATCTTCGTCGATGCCGACGCCCCAGTAGGTAGCGCCCTGGCAGGTAATGCACACAAAGGCGATGGCCTTGGAAGAGGATCCCTTGGTCAGAGCGTGCTCTTCATAGCTGGAAAGCTCATAGCTGACCCCGAAGAACTGCTTGATGGTGTTGGAGACCGCATCCAGACGGCCGTTGCCGCCCGCATCCACGATGGTCTTCTTGTCGCCGATCTGAATGGTGGACTCGGCCATAATGCCGTCTACCTGGCGGAAATGGACCTCGGGAATGGTGAAGTAAGGGGTATGCTCGATATAACTGGACTCAAAGATCTCATAGACCCACTGAGGAGACAGTTCCTTATGCTCCTCGTCGGATACATGCTTGACCAGGTAGCCCACCTCTTCCCGCATGGCCTTGGGCAGGGAGATGCCGAAGTTCCTCTCCAGGATATAGTTGACGCCGCCCTTGCCGGACTGGGAGTTGATGCGGATAACGTCGGAGTCGTAGGTCCTGGCCACGTCCACGGGATCGATGGGAAGGTAAGGGACCTGCCACTTGCCCTCGGGATCCTGTTCCGTGATGGCCATGCCCTTGGCAATGGCATCCTGGTGGGAACCGGAGAAAGCGGTGAAGACCAGATCGCCCGCATAGGGCTGCCTTGCGTGAACGCTCATGCCGGTCAGTCTCTCATAGACTTCGCGGATCTCGGGCATGTTGGAGAAATCCAGCTGGGGATCGATGCCGTGGGAGTACATGTTCATGGCGATGGTCACGATATCCACGTTGCCGGTGCGCTCGCCGTTGCCGAAAAGAGTTCCCTCGATACGGTCCGCTCCGGCCAGCATGCCCAGTTCTGCCACGGCTACGCCGGTGCCCCGGTCATTGTGGGGATGGAGGGAAAGGACCACGTGGTCTCTCTCGTGAAGGTTCTTGGAGATGTATTCCACCTGGGTAGCGAAGACATGGGGCATGGCCGCTTCCACGGTATCCGGAATGTTGATGATGACCTTGCGTCCCGTCTCGGTGGGCTTCCAGATATCAATGACAGCGTTGCAGACCTCCAGAGCGTACTCGGGCTCTGTGCCGTGGAAGGACTCGGGGCTGTACTCGAAAGCGAAGTCGCCTTCTGTCTCCTGGGCCAGATCCTGCAGGAGCTGGGCCCCGTCGACGGCGATCTGCTTGATCTCCTCTTTGTCCTTCTTGAAGACCATCTCTCTCTGGGCCACGGAAGTGGAATTGTAGACATGGACGATGGCATGAGGAGCGCCCTTGACAGCTTCAAAGGTCTTGCGGATGATGTGGGGACGGGCCTGGGTCAGCACCTGGACCGTTACGTCCTCGGGGATCATGTTCCGCTCGATCAGGGCACGCATGAAATTGAACTCTGTTTCGGAGGCTGCGGGGAATCCGACTTCGATTTCCTTGAAACCGACCCTGACCAGCATCTCAAAGAACTCCAGCTTTTCTTCCAGGCTCATGGGCTCGATCAGGGCCTGGTTGCCGTCGCGCAGATCCACGGAGCACCATACAGGCGCGTGATCCACATCGTCTTTTGTGACCCAGTCATAGGTGCATACCGGGGGCATGTAATACAGTTTCTTGTACTTCTTCGGGTTCATAGTTCTCCTCCACTTATGTAATATTGGAATGGACAAGGGCATAAAAAATGCCCCTATCCCGATAAACGGGCATAGAGACGGAAGAATTTTCTTTCGCGGTACCACTCTACTTCGCGCCTTTGGCGCGCACTCTTAAGCACTATCATGCTGCATCCCTGTAACGGTGGATCTCCGTACCGCCTTACGCAGAAAGCTGCCTGCGCAGCTGCCCTTGGGGCGGTCTGCTCAGAGGCCAGTTCAGATTCGCCTGGATCCTGCCTCGCACCCCCCGGCAGGTCTCTGAAATCTTTATCGGATCCTACTATTCCTCTTCAAAGCATTTGTCCGAGGAGTATAGTAACACGAATGGCGGCTTTTTCATATGATTAAATTTAATCAAATCGCTTGATGAAATTTGTCAGTATTGTACAAAACGTACAGCCTGTCTGTGCACTTTGCAAAAAAGAAAGTGCCGGGGGAAAGGACCCCCGGCACCGCCTGAACTAAGAGTTTATTTATTCCGGAATGACCAGGTTCTGGGTATCCTGGATCTCCATGATCTGGTTCACCCTTCTCTGATGCCGGCCGCCTTCGAATTCCGCATTCAGCCACTCGTCGCAGATCATCTTGGCCATTTCCACGCCGATGACGCGGGCGCCGAAAGCGATGATGTTGGAGTTATTGTGCATCTTTGAAAGCTTTGCGGAATAGGGTTCGGAACAGACACAGCAGCGGATCCCGTTCACCTTGTTGGCGGAAAGGGAAATGCCCACGCCGGTGCCGCAGATCAGGATGCCTCCGTCCACTTCGCCGTCCGCTACCAGCCTGGCTACCCTGTAGCCGCTGATGGCATAGTCAAAGCTCTTCGAAGCCACGTCCGTGCCCACATTTACGATCTCGTATCCCTTTCCTTCCAGATAGGCTTTGAGCTCGTTCTTCATGTCAATGGCAACGTGGTCGTTGCCGATGGCCAGTTTCTTCATCATGGTTTTATTCTCCCGACTTACATCCAGGCCTTGACCTGATTATAAATGCCTTCGCCGTCCAGCTGATACTTGTGCAGGAGTTCGCCCGCAGGGCCGGACTCGCCGAATACGTCCTTAACGCCGATCCTCAGAACGGGTGTGGGAACTGTCTCGGCGAGGGCTTCGCAGACTGCGCCGCCAAGGCCGCCGATGATGGAGTGCTCTTCCGCTGTGACCACTTTTCCGGTCTTCTTTGCGGAAGCGGCGATCAGATCCCTGTCCAGAGGCTTGATGGTGTGGATGTTGATGACTTCCGCGGAGATGCCGTCTGCTGCCAGCATTTCGGCTGCGTCCAGAGCTGCCGCGACGCACAGTCCTGTGGCTACGATGGTCACGTCAGTGCCTTCACGAAGAAGGACGCCCTTGCCGATCTCGAACTTGTAGTCAGGTCTGTCATTGATGACCGGCACCGCGAAACGGCCGAAGCGCAGATAGAAGGGGCCGTCTGTGGTGGCGGCTGCCCTTACGGCTGCCCTGGCTTCCACGTCGTCGGAAGGATTGATGATGGTCATGCCGGGGATGGTCCGCATCAGGGCCAGGTCTTCGTTGCACTGGTGGGACGCGCCGTCTTCACCGACGGAGATGCCTGCATGAGTGGCACCGATCTTGACGTTGAGGTGGGGATAGCCGATGGAGTTGCGGACGATCTCAAATGCCCTGCCGGATGCGAACATGGCAAAGGTGGAAGCGAAGGGGATGGCGCCGCAGGTGGCCATACCTGCTGCAATGCCCATCATATCGCACTCTGCGATACCGCAGTCGATGAATCTGTCAGGGAATGCCTTCTTGAAAATGCCGGTCTTTGTTGCGCCGGCCAGGTCGGCATCCAGAACTACCAGGTTTTCAATTTCACTGCCCAGTTCGGCCAGAGCCTTGCCGTAGCTTTCTCTTGTAGCAACTTTCTTTACGTTTGTCATAATGCCTCCCCGATCTTCTCCAGATCTGCCATACCGATCGCGAACTGTTCGTCATTGGGTGCTACGCCGTGCCAGGAAACCTGGTTCTCCATGAAGGATACGCCCTTGCCCTTAAGGGTCTTCATGATGATGGCGGAAGGAGCTCCCTTGAACTCTCTTGCTTCCTTGAAGGCTGCTGCCAGCTGCTCCATGTCGTTGCCGTCTGCCACGTTGATCACATGGAAGTTGAAGGCTTCAAACTTCTTGTCGATGGGATAAGGGCTGCAGACTTCGGTGATGGGACCATCGATCTGCAGGTTGTTGTTGTCAACGATGACGCAGAGGTTGTCCAGCTTGCGGTAGCCTGCGAACATAGCGGCTTCCCAGACCATGCCTTCCTCGATCTCGCCGTCGCCCAGAAGGGTGTAGGTGCGGTAGGACTTGTTATTCATCTTTGCATAGAGCGCCATGCCTACAGCTGCGGAAATGCCCTGGCCCAGAGATCCGGTATTCTGGTCGATGCCGGGGGTATGCTGCATGCAGGGATGTCCCTGCAGGTCGGAACCTGTGTGGCGCAGGGTCGGCAGCCAGTCCAGAGGGAAATAGCCTCTGTTGGCCAGTGCGGCATAAAGGCCGGGAGCCGTGTGTCCCTTGGAAAGGACGAAACGGTCACGGTCGGGATCTTTGGGGTTCTTGGGATCGATGTTCATCTCTTCGAAATAGAGATATGTAAAGACATCTGCTGCGGACAGAGATCCGCCGGGATGTCCCGCCTTGGCGGCATGGGTTGAAATGAGGATGCCCTTGCGGACCTCATTGGCCATCTTCTTTAATTCCTGAATAGTCATATTTTCCCTTTCTGCCGCATGTGACTGCGGCACCTGCCTGGTGCTTGTCTGATAAGTCTCTGAAGCAGGATTTGTATTCCGCAGATGCCGGCCCTCTGCGGAAACCGGCTCTGCTGTCCCGGTCTGCCTACATTCTGCCAAAGGCAGGGAAAATGGGCAATGCCGGGCCAGTCCAACTTGCTGCACAGGAAAACGCATCCTTCCGTACAGCTGCTGCATCTTTACTTAATGGTCACCCTGGCCGTAGTAGGCATTGGCGCCGTGCTTACGCAGGAAGTGCTTGTCCAGCATGTACTGGGGAGCGGGAACAGCCTGAGGATTGACCAGCTCTGTCCATGCGCTCATCTTTGCCACTTCCTCAAGAACAACGGCGTGATAAACAGCCTGGTCCGCATCCTTGCCCCATGTGAAGGGACCGTGATGGGCACAGACGACGCCGGGATAATACATGGGATTCAGGCCTTCTTTTTCAAACAGCTCGACAATGGCAAGGCCCTGGTTCTTCTCATAATCGCCTTCGATCTCTTCCTTGGTCAGAACGCGGCAGCAGGGGACCTTTCCGTAGAAATAGTCTGCCTGTGTGGTTCCGTAGCAGGGGATCTCGCGCTCTGCCTGTGCCCATGCGGCGGCCCAGGGAGAATGTGTATGGACGATACCGCCCACTTCTCCAAATGCCTTGTAGATTTCGATATGTGTGGCTGTGTCTACGGAAGGATTGTATCTTCCTTCCACCTTGTTGCCGTCAAGGTCCATGACGACCATGTCTTCGGGCTTCAGGCTGTCATAATCCACACCGCTGGGTTTGATTACGAAGAGGCCGCTCTCACGGTCGATGCCGCTGACGTTGCCCCAGGTATAGGTAATCAGTTTTCTTTTGGGCAGCTCCATATTGGCTTCATAGACCTGCTGTTTTAAAGCTTCTAACATTGCTGTCTCCTTTCCCTTTTTCCTCCGGATAAAAAATGCACACACTGCTCAGAGCACGGACAGGATGCTCAGGCCTGCCAGGGCGCCTGTGACGATCAGAAGGATCCCCACAGCCATGACGAACCGGTTGGCCTGTCTTTCGAAAACCGCTCTCTTTTCAGGATCGTAGTAAAGTTTCATGTGCTCGCCGACCTTGAAGGATTTCGCGTTGCTGGAATTGATGTTGCACTTGCGGATATTTTCCTTCCCGTCCAGTTGGTAGCGCACGATTGGATAATAGGTAAATTTATCGCCTTTCAGGATCTTGGTGGCGCGGGAGATCTGCCTGCTGTAAACTTCCACGATCTCACCGTCCAGAGCCTTGAGGTTTCTTTTTTTCAGGCCTATGTTGTCGGCGACCAGGGATGCTCCCGCCCCGAAAAGAAGGGCTGCGAGGCAGATCATGGCACCGATCTCGTTGCCCTGGTTGGTCTCCAGCGCAAGCAGGATGCACAGGGCTCCTCCGATCATCAGCTCCCAGGGATTGAACAGCTGCTGGTTCTGATCCTCGATCAGAGAATAGGCTATGCTGCCGGGTTCCTTATAAATCCTCAGCTGCTGGCCGACGGCATAGGCAGAGGGCGTCTTGATGGCCTGACGCTCCTTATGATTCTGCCCGTTCACGAATTCCACGACCGTGTTGTAATAGTTGAATACTTCCCGGTCCTGCTTGTCCTTCTTGACAACGTGATTGCAGATCACGACGCTGCCGTAATGGGCCGTTCCCTGTTTTTCCGCCCTGCGGAGGGTCAGAAAACGGCGGACCTGACCGGATCCCACCAGAAAAATAAGAATGCCGGGGACATACAGCAGCAGTCTTGAATAGTCAGTCATACAAGAATCCTTTCTTCGGTTCCAGTCTGTTTTACGGATCAGACCTGCACCTGTATGACTTCCATACCGGTCCTTCTGAGTCTTTCGATCAGAGCCGGGTTTACTTGGTCATCCGTGATCAGGGTCACAGGCTGATCATAAATACAGCTTCCATATTTGTTTTCATCAACTCCCCTGCGTCTGATCTTGGAATGATCCGCCAGAATATAGATCTCTTTCTCGGTCATGCTGATCATTGACTCGTTGATGCCGATCTCCGTGGGGATATCATAGCGGAATTCTCCGTCGTCATATACGGCGGCACAGCCTATGAAGGTCTTGTCCGCCGACATATTCAGGAGATTGCGCATGACATAATCGCCGATCATGACATGCTCCCTGACTTCGCCTCCCGTCAGATGAATGGAGACGCCGTCCGGAAATGTCCTCTCGACCGCATGGCAGTTGTTGGTAAAGACGGTTACCTTTTTGTCCTTTACATAGGACAGCATATCCAGGGCCGTAAGAGACCCGTTGATAAACAGAGTGTCACGGTCGGAAACGAATCTGGCCGCATACTCCGAGATCCTGGCCCGGCAGATCCGGATCTTTTCCTCTTCCGTAAGAGGACCGCTCCCTTTTTCAAGGGAAACAGCACCGCCGTGTATGCGTTTTAAAAGTCCCCTGTCCTCCAGATACTGAAGGTCCCTTCTGACCGTCATCAGAGAGATCCCGAAAGTCCCTGCCAGTTCCTCGACGCTGATCTCTTCCTTTTCCCGAACCGTGTTCAGGATGCCAAGCTGTCTTTCCTCTACTGCTCTTCTGTTGTTTTTCATTTAAACACCTGCTGTTTTTGAAATATTTCAATCGACGTCTTTCATTCTAGCATAACTGTTTCCTTGTAAAAAGGGGGTTTCACGCACTGTCACCTGTACAAGTTCAACATGTTCAATGATTTTCCAGTGAAACAGTTACAGATTATTTCAAAAAGTAAGTCAGCAGGGTAAAAAAAGACCGGCCGGCAAAAGACGTCTCTGCCGGCCGGTCCGGGTGTCTGGCGATCGAACCGACGATCAGTCGAGCAGATCTGCTGCCTTCAGAGCATCTTCGATTTCCTTAGCGGACATAACATTGCGAAGCGGGATCAGGATCGTGCCGTTCTTCTCAACGCCTTCAAAGGTCTTGACGAAAGTCTTTGCACAGAATACCAGATCATAGTTACGGGCTGCGGATTTGCCTTCGGAAACGGGGCAGTGACGAAGCTCAGCGGGCTTAATGCCGTATTTCTTCATAACTTTGTCAATTGCCTTTTCCATCATCAGAGAAGAACCTGCACCGTTTGCGCAGCAAGCCAGAATTTTTTTGTTGTCAAGTTTAGCCATTTGTAAACCCCTTTCCATAAAGTTTTCCGGATCTGCCGGAAGGCCATGGCCCTCCGGCACCCGGATCAAATAATATTTACTGATTTATTTTACCCCAATCAGCCGATAAAAGCATTACCTGAAGATACCTTTTATTCAGATACCTTCGGATCAGGCCTTTGCCTTCTTGTTCTCAATGTGCTCAAGATAAGCATCGTAATCCTCTGTGATCAGGAAGTAGCCTTCGGGATCCTGACGATACTCGATCTGAGGCAGAGCCAGAAGAACGACAACGACGATGGCAACGCCGATGTAGCCCAGATACTTCATCAGAACTGTGAAGATAGGCCATACGGTATCCCAGTCGAACATGCCCAGATAGCCGCCGTACTGTGCCAGACCTACCCAGCCGGAAATAAGGGCTGCGCCGAAGACCTGGATGAGACCGGAAAGGAAAGGAATGATCAGGCAGGCCTTGATGCCGCCCTTTTCATTTGCTACCAGACCGATGGTGGCGTTATCGAAGAATACGGGAACGAATCCGCAGATGATCAGAGTAGGAGAACCTACCAGGATCAGAACCAGGATAGCGATCAGCTGACCGACCAGACCTGCAAGGAAGCCGAAGGTAACAGCGTTTGCATCACCGAAACCGAAGCAGACTGCGCAGTCGACGCCGGGAACGGAGGAAGGAAGAAGCTTGTCAGCGATACCCTGGAAGGAAGCTGTCAGCTCGGTAACGAAAGTACGGACGCCCAGCTGCAGGATTGCCAGATAAACGGCGAACTGCAGGGAGGTGTTGAAGCAGTAGAATACGAAGTTCTCGGTTTCCTTTGTGGCACCGGATTCAACGAAGAAAGGCTTGCCGATCAGAGCCATGATGACGCCGAAGAAAGCGGTCATCAGGATAGCGGTACATACCATGTTCTCGTTGAAGATGGAGAAGAAGCCGGGCATCTCAAGGTCGCCGACCTTCTTGGGTTCGCTGCCGTCCTTGGGAGCGAAGAACTTGCCGGCTGCCCAGTAGCCAAGACGGATACCGAACATCTGCTGGTGAGCGATGGCGAAGCCTGCGCCTTCGGAAAGCTCCTGCATGGGCTTGACGGTCAGGTTGGAGCCGACGGCCCAGTAAGCGCCCAGGATGAATGCCATGACAGCCATCAGAGCGATGCCGTTGTCATGCAGCTGAGGCAGTGCGAAGAGGATCAGCCAGTAAGCGGTAGCTGCCTGCTGAACCTGTACGTGGCCGGTGGTGAAAAGTGTACGGCACTTTGTGATCTTGTTGAAACGAACAAGAAGGATGTTGACGATGAAAGCGATCAGCAGCAGCTGCATAGCGCCGGAGAAAGCTTTTCCGAAGACTTCCTCAACACCTGCGGTAACAGCGTTCTGGCCGTAGTAAGGGTCGATAACAGCTGCGGTCAGGTTGAATCTGTCCTTCAGACCTGCAAGGATGGGACGGAAGTTGGATGTCAGTCCGCCGGAACCTGCATTCAGGATCAGCATACCGATGATAGCCTTCAGTGTGCCGGCCAGGGTGTCATACCACTTCTTGCCCATCAGGCAGTAGCCCAGCAGGGTCAGGAAACCGACCATGTAAGGAGCCTTCTGCAGAATGTAGGTCGCGAAGAAACTCCAGATTCCAAATAAAATGTTCATTGTTTTCCCCTCTTTCTAATCAATGAATAGGATTAATAGAAATCATCCTCGAAAGGATGGTCTGCCTCGGCCTTCAGAATATCTTCCGGGGTCTCGGCTTCCATCAGAGCATCCAGCAGAGGCTCGTTCATGAAGATCTGCGTAAGCTGCTCGATGTTGTTCATGTGTTCATCCGGATTGCAGGCGGCCAGTGTAAAGAAGAGCTTCGCCAACTTCCTTTCACCGTCGTCCTCACCGAAATCCACAATCTGTTTATTTACCATGAAACCGATACCGGTCTTATGGACGCCTTCAGCGTTCTCCTGAGAATGGGGCATTGCTACATAGTGGTCAAATACTACGTAGGGGCCGTACTTCTCGACGCAGGCAACGATCTGCTTGTAATAGTCAGCATCAACGCTGCCGTCTTCAACGAGGGAAAGGCAGCTCTGGCGCACGCCTTCCTGCCAGGTCATTTCCTCGTCGACAAAACGATAATGTTTCTTTTCAACGATATCCTGTAAAACTGTTCCCATTATGTTCCTTTCCTTTATGAGTTTTGTTCCTTATCAGGCTGTCTTCTTAAGGACCGTCCCTCCCGCGCCGGCCGCAGGACCCTGCGGGAGAGAAGGTTCTTTATCTTTCATTAAAGTACGGATCTGAAAGGCACGTTCTGAGGATATTCGAAGCAGTCATGGAAGCCTCTGTCGTGATGATATGCCATCTTGTCCTTGTCATCGGGATATACATAGTGTCCGCCGACTTCCCAGAAGAAAGGATGGAACTTGTAATCCAGACGGTCTTTTCTCATCTCCCAGATCACCTTGATCTCGTTGACGTCTGCCTGGAAGTTGCTCCATACGTCGTGATGGATCGGGATAACGACCTTGCAGTTAAGGGCTTCCGCCATACGCAGAACATCCGTGCATTCCATCTTGTCCTGGATGCCCACGGGGTTGAGGCCGAAGGCTGCCGTAGCGACGTCGATGTCATAGTCCTTGCCGTGCTTTGCGAAGTAGATGGAGTAGTGGGAGTCGCCGGAATGATAGATGTTTCCGCCGGGGGTCTTGATCAGGTAGTTGACTGCCTTCTCGTCCATGTCCAGAGGGCACTTGCCGTACAGCTCTTCACGGTCTGCGCCGGTGGAATCGGTAGTTACAAGGATGGTCCTGTCGAAAGCATCCAGGGCAACGATCTCGATGTCTTTGATCTTGACGCTGTCGCCGGGCTTTACAACGATGCACTGCTCGCGCGGAACGCCCCAGCCTACCCAGATGTCCACGCACTTTGCGGGGCCGATGAAAGGTGTGGGAATGGTCTTGCCGTCGGCTGTAGTGGTGGTCATGCCGGTATTGACGACCTGTGCGGCCAGCTCAGCGCTCATGTGGTCCTGATGAAGATGTGTTGCGAGAACAGCGTCCAGGCCCTGGATCTTGAAAGGATCGATCACGAAGGGAACGTTGCGCAGGTTGGGCTGCATGGCGCGGACGCCTGCCATGTTGGCCATCTGATGGCCGACCTTCATCTTGCCGTCGCCGTGGGAACGCTTGCCGTTTCCTGCCCAGAAGTCAACTGTAATGTTGGCGCCGCCGGGGGTCTTGAACCACATGCCGACGCAGCCGAGCCACCACATGGCGACCGAACCGGGCTTGACATCCCAGCCTTCGATCTCCTCTGTGAGCCATGTTCCCCATTCCGGGAAGGTGCTGTTGATCCACTTCTCTCTCGTCATTTCAGAGATTTTGCTCATGTACCTACCTCCTATAAAAAAGATACTGGTTTTTGAGTGCTTTCCCGAAGGGCCTCAGGCGCCTCTCCGGTACGGTTGACAGTTGCATCATTCGCTATATGTTCTTTATTCTCAGTCAATTATAAGGATTTGCTCGTTGCATTTTCAAGCAGATTTATGTTCGGTATTTACGTTCATTCGTTAGTTAGGCATAACTAATTGTCAAAATTGACAATATTTGCTTTTTGTCAGTTTTTCGCATAAAACCACACTTTTCAGAAGATTTTCTCTCTGGCTTTTTGGGGATTATCGCGGTTTTGTTCGATAATTATAGTAATAATGCCAAATTTTCATTAATACAAGTTAACAATCATGCATATATTATTTACCGATAATCCTTGTATTTCCGCCATATCTGCCTTATAATAACATAAAATTCGTTCGCTTGACTTCCTTATTCTGATAACCGTTCTTTCGTTGCTGTTCTTTATATTCTGTTTTATGTTCTGTTTTTATGTTCGTTTTGCCGGTCTTCCATAAACCGGGTTCGTTTCCGGCATATACGGGCCAGGAGGTTGATTAAATATGAAAGTCGAAAAGAAGGTCATTTCCGATCTTACAAAATGTTATGCAATGTGCGAGATCACCGTGGAAGGAAAGCACTGCTTTCTGGTAGGCGCCGAAAAGGATGATCCCTGCTATCTGTTTGCCGAGGACGGCACAAAGCTTGAGACCGTATGGAAGGATATGGGCGGTGTCATGACCATGGCTCCCGTACCCGGCGCCGACGGCCAGTTCCTGTCCACAAGACAGTTCTATTCCCCCAACGACGGCTTCAAGGCCAGGATCGAGATCGTAACCCGCGTGGGAAAGGACAACTGGCAGGTCCGCACCCTCTGCAAGGCTCCCTTCGTACACCGTTTCGGCATCCTGAAAAGAGGCGGCTACAACTATCTGATCGTCTGCTGCATCAAATCCGGCATGGAATACAAGAACGACTGGCGTTTCCCCGGCGCATGCTACGGCGCCCTCCTTCCCTCCGATCTGTCCGGCTTTGACGACGAGCATCCCCTGGAGCTCACTCTCCTCATGGACAGCATGCTCAAGAACCACGGTTATTCCAAGGTCAGCCACGGCGGCTACGACGCTGCCCTGGTAGGCTGCGAAGAAGGCTCCTTCCTCTTCTCCCCGCCCGCAGTTCTGGGTGCTGACTGGGAGATCGAACAGATCACCGCTGTTCCCACAAGCGATTCCGTCCTGATCGACCTGGACGGCGACGGAAAGCCCGAGCTGGGCATGATCTCCGATTTCCACGGCAATTCCCTCAGCATCTATCATCAGGATGCCCACGGCAACTATGTGCCTCAGTGGAAATATCCCGTTCCCGAGAAGGATACGGAAATGCTCCATGCCACATGGGCGGATACGATTCTCGGAAAGCCCTCATGGATCGTCGGCTGGAGAAAGGGAACCAAGGATACCATCCGTATCACATGGGATGCGGAAGCAGGCAATTATAAGACCGAATTCATCGATCAGAACACCGGCTGTGCCAACGCCCTCCACTTTATCGACAAGGACGGAAAGGACA
Source organism: uncultured Lachnospiraceae bacterium (assembly GCA_946614165.1). GTDB lineage: Bacteria > Bacillota > Clostridia > Lachnospirales > Lachnospiraceae > CAG-791. The sequence continues at coordinate 37,073 of CAMOGQ010000003.1, read as the reverse complement.
TCCTCGTAGGCACCAACCGTGAGATCAACGAAGTAGCATATTACACTCTGACAGAGTGAATCTTATAAGGAAAGGAACCGGGCCATGGCTTTTAAGGCAGTCTTTTTCGACCTGGACGGCACCCTCTACGACTATGACAGGGGCGACCGCCTGGGCAGGGAAGCCATCGTTTCCTATATGAAGGAACATTTCGGTATGGAGCCGGAGGCCGCCCGGAAGGCCCTTGGCAGGGCCTTCCGGGAATCCAGGGAGAGGATCGGTTATGACAGCGGATCCACCCACAACCGTCTGATCCGCTACCAGATGATGCTGGAGGACCTTTCTCTTCCCATCCATCCCCATGCCATGGCCCTGGCCTCCCTTTACTGGGATACCCTGATCGGCCAGGCTTCTCCGGAGCCCGGCCTGGTCCCCCTCCTGAAAGTCCTGAAGGCCGCAGGCCTTGTGACCGGCGTGGGCACCAACATGACGGCCATGATCCAGTTCAGAAAGCTGGAGGCTCTTGGCCTCTGGCCCTATATCGACATACTTGTGACCAGCGAGGAGGTTGGCACCGAAAAGCCGGACTCTAAGGTATTTGACTGGTGCGCCAGAAAGGCCGGCCTTGCAAACAGCGAGTGCGTCTTTATCGGAGATTCCTGGACGAAGGACGTGGCAGGCGCAAACGGCGCCGGCATGGCGGGGGTCCTCTACCGGGGGAAGGACTCTGATCCTGTCCCTGCGGATGAAAGGATCCTTTCCTATGAAGACTGCCTCCGGGAAGAGGGCATCCGCCTGGGGAATATCCTTCTGCCATCCCCTTCATGATCCCGGCCGCAAACACAGCTGCAATTTACCCAAAGCGCGCGGAACCTTCCGCGCAGAAACGGAGAAAATATGGAATATTCACTGGGTCTTTACGAAAAAGCCATACCTGTCGGATATTCGTTCCCCAAGATGTTCGACATCACCAGGGAATGCGGTTTCGACAGACTGGAGATCAGTGTAGATGAAACAGACTGGAGACTGGAGAGACTGGACTGGTCTGCCGAAAAACAGAGAGAACTGGGCATCCTGGCAAGAGCCGCAGAAACTCCCATCCGCACCATGTGCCTGTCCGGCCACCGCAAATATCCCCTGGGAAGCCATGACCCGGCCGTCCGGGAAAGGTCCATGGAAATCATGCGAAAGGCCATTGAATTCTGCGTCAATGCCAATATTGCAATCATACAGCTGGCAGGCTATGATGTTTATTATGAACAGGGCGACGCGGATACCGAGAAGTGGTTCCTGGAAGGCCTGAAGGCTTCCGCGGACTATGCCGCCAGATGGGGCGTGATCCTGGGCTTTGAGACCATGGAGACTCCCTTTATGGACACAGTCGGAAAATCCATGAAATACGTGGATGCGGTAGGCTCTCCCTACCTGGGCGTATACCCCGATATCGGCAACCTGAAGAACGCCTCCGTGATCTACGGAACGGACGTGGTGGAAGACATGTGGCTTGGAAAGGGCCATATTTTCGCGGTCCATCTCAAGGAGACAAAGCCCGGCCTTTACCGTGACATGAACTTCGGCGACCCCACAGGCCATACCGAGTACGGACGCTGCATCGACGCATCCCTGCAGATGGGCGTACGCACCTTCACCGGCGAATTCTGGTACCAGAAGGGCCAGGATTATGTTCAGACCATTACAGACGCTTCCGCTTTCCTTCGTGCAAGGATCGAAGAGTCGGCCGCAAGACTGGGCCTTTAAGCCCCTTCCGCGTCCTTCTTTTTTCAGGCGAACCGGCACAGGAACAGGAGAAAGGACTTTTTTATGAGAAAAATCAAATTTGCACCGTCCATTCTGTCAGCTGATTTCAACGTTCTGGGGCAGCAGGTGGCGGAGACCGCCAGGGCCGGCGCTCCCTACGCACACATCGATGTATGCGACGGCAGCTTCGTTCCCAGCATTTCCTTCGGTATGCCTGTAGTGAAATGCCTGAGAAAGACTTCCGATCTCTTCTTCGACGTCCACCTGATGACAGTCCATCCCGAAAAGTTCGTCAGGCCTTTTGCCGAAGCGGGGGCGGACGGCATCACCTTCCACTATGAAGCCGTGGAGGATCCCGGCGCGGTCATAGCCTCCATCAACGAAGTAGGCAAAAGGGTCGGCATGGCCATCAAGCCCCAGACCCCCATTGAAGCCGTCATCCCCTACATCCATCGTCTGGATATGCTTCTGATCATGACGGTGGAGCCCGGATTCGGCGGACAGAAGTACCTGAAAAAGTCCACCCGCCGGATCATGGAAGCCAGGAAGCTCTTCGACGAGGAAGAGGTGGACATTGACATCCAGGTGGACGGAGGCATCAAGCTGGACAACGTAGACGTGGTCCTGGACGCCGGCGCCAACGTCATCGTGGCCGGCTCCGCCGTTTACAACGATGACGTCTACGGCTCTGCAAAGGCCTTTATGGATCATTTCGCCGCCTACGAAGCCTCTCACTGACGGAAGGCGCTTCATAAAAGGCGGAAAAAACAGACACAGATAAAACAATGCATACAAAAAAGCGGAAGATCCCGGGTCTTCCGCTTTTTTATGTTCGAGTATGAAGATACTTTTTTCCGCCTTCGGATATCAGCTTCCGGCTTCCTCCGAAGAGCCCGCACCGAAAGTCCGGGGACGGATCTTTCTGATATCGTCCAGGGTGAAATGATAGGACTTGCCGCAGAACTGACAGGTCATATCGATATCCTGTCCGTCCTTTATGATGGAGTCGATCTCCTCCGTTCCCAGAAGGATCAGGCCGCGCTCGCAGCGGTCTCTGGAACAGCTGCAGCGGAAGGCTACGGGAAGGGTCTCTGTCACTGTAAAGTCAAATCCCTTCAGGACCTGCTCCAGGATCTGTCTGGGAGAAAGGCCGTCCTCCAGCATGACCGTCACGGAATTGACAAGGAGCAGATTCTCCTCCAGCTTCGCCACAGTCTCTTCCGACGCTCCGGGCATGATCTGGACCACGAAGCCGCCGGCCTGGCGGACCGTATTGTCCCTGTTCATCAGAACGCCCAGCCCCACAGAGGAAGGGATCTGTTCCGACTCCGCATAGTAGTAGGTAAGATCGTCGGCGATCTCCCCACTGTGCAGGGCGATCTGGCCCACGTAGGGGTCCTTGAGGCCCAGGTCCCGGATCACGGTCAGGGTACCTTTGCCTACGCCTCCGCCCACGTTCAGATGTCCCTGGGCGTTGGGAGGCAGGACCACGTTCGGGTTCTTTACATAGCCTTTGACGCCTCCGTGGCTGTCGGCGGTGACCGTCAGGCCCTGCAGGGGACCGTCTCCGGCGATCTGGATGGTCAGCATGTCTTTATCGTTCTTGAGCATGTCCGCCATCATGAGGGCTCCGCTCATAAGCCTTCCCAGGGCCGCCGTGGCGATGGGGCTGGTATTGTGGGCCGCTCTGGCAAACTCTGTCAGGTTGCGGGAAGTGACCGCAAAAGCGCGGATCTGGGCGTCTGCCGCAGTGGCGCGGATCAGGTAGTCATAATATTTATCCATAATGATTCTCCATCTCTAAAGCTGTTTTGAACCTTATCATACCACAGCCTGTCAACAGGTAAGGGAAAGCGCTCCGGAAAAATTTCCGAAGCGCTCTTAAGGCCTGAAAGGAGACCCGTCGAAGATCAGAAGGAGTGGCCTCCGCCCCCGCCGGAGAAGCCTCCTCCTCCGCCTCCGCCGCCTCCCCGGCTGCCTCCGCCTCCGCCCGAAGAGGTAAAGGGCGGATCATAGACCCTGGTGGTATGGGTCATGACAGCGCCGGGATTCGACATGTGGAAGCTGATCCTGACCGCCCCCAGGATCGTGTCCTCCGAAGGCTTTCTGCTGCCGGCTGTCAGAAGGACCAGCAGGTAGTTGATCAGAAGGGAAAGGATCAGGGAAAGCAGCAGGTTGCTGATGTATTTCATGGGCTGGGCGATCCTGCCTCCCGTCAGAAGGGTATTCATCTGCTGAAAGACTTCCAGGGCGCAGCCCAGGAAGTCTCCCTCGCCCGCGTAGGTATATACATTGTCGGTGATGGTCATAGCCCTGCCATTGTTCACGACGGAATAGATATAACCGCCGTTGGCCAGGTAGAGATAGCGGTTGCCCATATCCATCAGGAAGAGGGTGCCGCTGCCGTTCCCGAACAGGGCATAATACTGTTCCTCGGCATATTCCCGGGCGTCCCCGGGATTAGAAAAGGTCGATACAAAGGCGGCGCTGCCGAACTCTGTGACCTTTTTCATGGCTTCCGTCAGCTCTGCCTCCTCTTCCTCACTCAGCAGATCCGCTCCGTCGTCGATGCAGACCATGTAGCCCGTGGAAGGGTTGGTATAGACCGTCTGGGGATAGGCAAAAGCGTCGGATGCGCCAAGGCCTGCCAGGGAAAGACAGAGGAAAAGGGCCAGCATGGCCTTTCCGGTCTCTCCGCCCTTCCTGGAAAAGAAATCGGGCAGGGGCCTGGTGGCCAGAACATTGTATTTCCGGATGACCTGGATCAGGGAAAAGCCTATGGCCGCAAAGGACAGGGCGGAAGCCGTATAATACCAGATATCGCCGGCAGGGTTCCAGATCCTGACGAAAAGGCCCACAAGGACGGCCGCGTCCGTTCCCAGGATGCCGTACAGCACCTTCCCGTTCCCGCTCTCCTGCCCCGTTTCAAAGGTCAGATAAGAAAGGACGGCCACGGCCAGCAGAGCCGTAAAATAGATCAGCAGGGGAGAGAAAACACCGACAGCCGAACTCAGCACGTCCACGGCCCAGAAAGCCGCGATCATGACGGCCAGCAGGGTCATGACCGAGTTGATTCCAATTTTCCGCCTCTTTTTTCTGAGCTTCTTCCCCTTCTTCATCTGAAGACTGCCGCCCTTTTCCCCGTTGACCACCGTCCGGTAGCCCAGATCATCGGTCCTGAGCTCCCGGGCCGTCAGGGCTTTGATCTCCCGGTAATACAGAAAGGCGCTGACAGAAGCCAGGACGGAAGAAAGAGCCAGGACAGAGGGAGGAGAAAGGGTCAGGAATATATTCAGGAGAATGAAGATGGGCAGGGCCAGAAGCAGCGTTCCCGCCAGATATCTGGGAATGCTGACCGGCAGGTCCACCGCGATCTTTCCGTTAAGCCCGTTGATCACCGAATAGGCCACCCGGTCATCCTTGCGGTAGGTGGCGAACCAGACCGGGAACAGGGCCAGCTTTGGCCCGGCGGAACGCATGGGGATCTGGCTGTCCATCTTATAGGCGCTGTCCGGAGGCGTCAGGTCAAAGTCCTCCATCCCTGGGTCCATGCTGATCCGGTACCAGACGTCCCGCTCCGCCAGATTCCTGGCCCTGTCCGCATAGAGCCTGGAGGGCACATCGCTGGTGTCCGCGTAAAAGCCGCACAGCATGGACGGGGTAAATTCCTTCAGGGCATCGGCGCTGAAGGGGGCGATCCGGTCGCTGACGTCGTCGCTGAAAGAGCTGGAGGCGTCGTATGAGATGCCTTCGTAGGAGGCTTTCACATCGTTTCCCAGATCGTAATGGTCCGTAATGACATAATTGCCGCTCCGGTGTACCCGGGTCCCCTTCAGGGTGATCCGGGCATCCACCTTTCCGTTGTAGACCCAGTAGGGAATATAGATCCCCCGGAAGCTGTCCATGTAGGTCTCGTCCCGCATCCGGGAAGGCGCATAGATGGCGCGGGCGATCCGTTTTTTATAGGCCTCCCGGCAGTCCTTTCCCGTCTTCCTGAAGGGAATGATCCAGGTCGGCCTCTTTTCTTTGGCCATCCTGGAATCCAGCACCGTGGAGGCGCCGCAGTAGGAGCAGAAGCCGGTGACGGAAATATTGGTGGTCATGATCTCGCCGCCGCACTGGGGACAGGTAAAAATCTGGACACCGTAGGCATTTTCTGATATATCCGCGTCATGATCCTTCTCGTACTGATAGGGATCCAGCCTGGTCTGGCAGTAATCGCATACCAGATCCTGGCCGGCGGGGTCAAAGCGGAGTCCTCCTCCGCAGTTGGGGCATTCATACATAAGAAGATCCTCTTATCAGATGCTTGCTTTTTTTACATGCTCCCCATTATTATATCACAGCCCCCGCGCCTGCCGCCCCAGGCGCCTTTTCTTCAGAAAATTTTAACAAATGGCCGGAGGGATCCTCCCTACCTGGGAAATTCCAGCATCCACTCCTTTTGCCCGCCGGCATCCTCCCCCTCTTCCCGGGCCAGGACACCTGTCCCGTTTCCGGCCTCCGGCCCCGCCGTCAGAACCCTTCCGTCACCTGTCCGGATCTGCATCCTGTCGCCGCCGGCGTAGACCAGCCGGAAGATCTGACAGGGATCCTCCGGATCCATTTTCCGGACCAGAATTCTGCCCGTCTCCCTTTCCAGGGTCAGACAGGAGGCAAAGTCCCCGTTCTCCAGGAGGGGATAGAGCCGGTATCCGCCAAGGTCCTCCGTACAGTCCTCCACATAGAATTCCTGGGTCTCGTCCCAGACCCTTTCCCAGACGATGATCTCCGGCTCCGTCAGCGCAGGATCCCGGGATACGGAAAAGAGCAGGTCCCCTTCCGGAGCGCAGGATATGTTGAAAAGGCCGCTGATCCCGGGCATCAGGTCTCCCTCCCGCAGGGCCGGAGGCTGGCCCTCGGGAGCCTCCGCCTGCGTTTTTTCCGGCTCTCCCCCTGCTTCCTCCGCCGCCTCCTGCGCCGGACTTTCTTCCCTTTCCAGAAAGGCGTCCCGGCCGCCTGCTCCCTGCAGGTACCAGATGGCCGCAGCCGCCAGAATAAGGACAGCGGCCAGTGCTGCCAAAAGGATCTTTTTCCTATCGGTTTTTTTATTCATATCTTCCATCATTTCCTCCATTGTCTGATAGCGGTCCTCCGGCCGAGGTTCCATGGCCCTGTCCAGAAGACGCCTGGTCCTTTCCGATATCTCCGTCTCTTCCTCCCCCGGGCAGTCGGGCCTTCTGCCGGTCAGGGCAAAATGGCATACCGCTCCCAGGGCATAGACATCCGCGCAGGGAAGGAGCCTCGCTCCTCTCACATACTGCTCCGGAGGGGCATAGCCCGGCTTAAAGGAATACATAGTCCCCAGGATCTGGGCATACAGGTTCCGGGACAGGCCGAAATCGATCAGCCTGACACCCCCGTCCCCGGTCAGCATGATATTCTCCGGGCTGATATCCAGGTGCAGGATCCCCTTCCTGTGCAGGCTCCCCAGGGCTTCTGCCAGGACTCTGACGCAGGAGAGGGCCTCTTCCTCTTTCATGGGTCCTTCCCTCTCGATCCTCTCCTGCAGCGTGACCCCTTCCAGATATTCCATGACCAGGCAGGCGGTCCCCCTCTCCCGGAAGCAGTCCAGGACCCGGACGGCTCCTTCCGCTTCTGTCCGGGAAAGGGTCCTGGCTTCTTCCAGAAAGGCCTCCTGCAGGGCAGGAAGGGCCTCCTCACTGCCTTCTTCGGCCAGGACCTCGCCGCCCGGTCCCCTCCTGGTGACTCCCCGGATAAAGAGCTCCTTGAGAGCGACCCTTCTTCTCAGCTTCCGGTCCATGGCAGCGTAGGTAATGCCGAACCCTCCCCGGCCGATCACAGCTCCGATCAGGTAGCGGTCTCCAGCCAGGGTATAAAGAGGAAGGGCGTCCTCCGGCCTTTGGCATGTGCCCGCATCAAAGCCGCAGACAGGACATCTTCCGCCCTCCGTTCCTATCTCATTCAGACATCCGGGACAGATCCATGTCTCCTTCATTCCTTGCACATCCTTTCTTTCCGCCATCCGCCGGGCAGGCGGCGGTACACTTTCCGGCAGAGATCCCGGAGGGCCCCCTCCCTTTTCCCGCCTTCCGCCAGTCTCTCTTCCGGGCCGGAAAAGTAAAGCCCGGCTTCCGAAAGCTGGGTCCTGAAAAGGTCCCCTGCCCGGATCTTCCCGCATCCCCCGTAAAGGCGGTCCTCAAAAAGGAAAGGGGAAAACAGAGCCAGATCCCTTTCCGTCATGCCGGCCAGCATGCCCTCCAGGGGAAGGGAGACCTCCCTGGGATCGATGTCCGCAAAGTCCTGCCCCTGTCCGAAGGTCTCCTTAAAGTCCCGGGCAAAAGCCAGCGCTCCCTTCCGGATCCTCTCCAGCACCAGGGCCTCTTCCCTGCCCGGCCTTCTCTCCTCCAGGACCGGCAGGATCCTCCCCTTTTCCTCCCGGTAGCCGGTGCAGGTGCCGCCCGGATCGGAGATTAGGATCTCCCGCATCATGCCCCGCACCCGGGGCAGAAAGGAATACAGGCTCCGGATCCTGAAGCCCTCTGCCTGCTTTGCCTTTAAGCTTTCCTCCCTGTCCTCGCAGATATAGAAAACGTCCGCCGGAAAACCGGCGGCCCGGCAGACAGCTCCCTGGATCCTGCCGCTCATGCCGGTATCAAAAAACAGATCTCCCGGTCTGACGCAGGAAAAATAGTCCCGGATCCTTTCCCGGGCTTCCAGGTGCTTTTCGGGGCTGTAGCAGTGTTTCAGAAAGATCCGGACAGTCTCCTCCATGTCCTCCCTGCCTGTAAAGGGCCTGCGGAAATTCTTCCCTTCCAGGCGGAAGATCTCTTCCGTTTCCTCCATGGAAGGTCCTCTGCAGAAATCAAGCAGGTCCGAGAGGCTCTCCGGGGTATGCCCGGGAGGGGAAACGGGCAGCTGGTAAAAGTCTGACGGCGTCAGGATCATATAGGGCAGGAGGGCTCTGCGGGAGCAGTGCAGGTAGCCTGCTCCCTCTTCTCCCAGCAGGATCCTGCGGACCCGGAGGGGAAGGTCTCCGTCCCTGGACAGATACCAGATCCTGCCGGCTCTGCAGCGCTTTCTTTCTTCCTCCATCCAGAGGGCAAGGCCCGTCAGATGCATGCCCACTCCGTAATAGCCCAGGACCCAGGGGTCTCCGGCAAAGGCACCGCTGCCCGAAAAGGGCCGGTAGGGATCGTCCATGCATTCTTCCATGACCAGGGCCTGCATGCACCGGTACAGGGGGCTCTTCCTTCTTTCAAAGAGCCTTCCCGTAAAGGGGCCCGCCGGATCTGCCATCTGTCCTGCCGGGCACTCCCGGATCCGGTTCTCAAAGACCTCCCTTTCGGAGGGAAAAAAGAGGGCCGGAATGCCGGCCTTCCGGCTGCCTTCCACGTCGGCCTTCCAGGAATCCCCCACATGGAGGATCCGTCCGATGGCCTCCGGGTATCTCTGCAGACACCTGCGGTAGAGATCCCCCTTTTCCTTCAGGACCCCTTCTTCCGAGGAGACCAGGATCCCTTCCCAGCCATCATAGCCGTTCTCCGCCAGGAGATCTGCCAGGACGGAAGAAGGCAGATACATGTCCGACAGGATCAGGATCTTCTTTCCTGCCCGTCTTGCCCTGTCGTACAGTTTTCCCCCGGCCCTGCGCCTTTTGCAGAAGCGCATCTCCAGCCGGATCTCCTCCTCCTTAAGGGCTCCCAGGGCCTCCTCCCCGATCCCGAAAAGGCGTCCCGTGACTCTGTAGATCTCGTCAAGGTCTGTGTCCTGCAGGCCTCTGAGGCGGGCTCCTGCCCTTGCGGCCTGCTCTCCGCGGATCCTGAGGGAGGCGAAGCTCCCCGCAGAGCCCGTCAGCTGTCTGTAAAGGGGATCCAGCATAAGGAAAAGATCGCAGGGGTCATAGAAAGGCCTGGTCAACAGGGTATCGAAGCAGTCAAAGCTGATCCATTCCCGGTCCTCGCCTCCGATCCTGCCTGCCAGATAGGATAGTCCTCCCGTCCAGGGATCCTTTGCGGATTCATACCAGCCGTCTTCCGGATCCGGGGCTCCCGCATCCGGGCAGAAATCCCGGACCAGTGACAGGGCTTCTTTCCGCTTCCTTCCGGCAAAGCCGCCCGCTGCCAGCTGCTTCCAGAGCCTTCCGTAGCGCCGCCTCCCCTGGTGGTAATGGGCCAGCAGCTCCCTGGGCGCCTTCTTTCCTTTCAGATAGGCCTCTCCGAAGGTAAAGACTCTTGTCAGATCCTGCAGGCGCTTTCTGAAAGCTGCCATGTCCATGTCCCGGGCATCCGTAGCGCTTCCCCTTCCCCTGCAGTAGTGATAGGCTTCGGACTCCTCCCCAGGAAGGCCCGTCAGGCTCCGGGCCTCAAAGTACAGGACCGTGGAAAAGGCGATGTCTTCTGTCATGACGATATGGCCCTCCAGTTTTTTCAGATCCGGCAGAGCCCTGTCCCAGAGGGATTTTCTGATCAGGCGGTTCCACATAGTATGGAGGCTGTAGCAGGCCAGTTCCCCTCCGAAAAAAAAGTCCCTTACAGCCTCTCCCTCCAGGGTCCCGCAGTCCAGGGCCAGGGCATGAAGGGGATAGCGGAAGCACCCTCCCTCCTCATCTGTCACAAAGGGGCCCAGGCAGATCTCGGACCCGGAGCTCTCCGCTCTTTCCAGAAGGCTGCAGAGATACCCGGGAGAGAGATAGTCGTCGGAGTCCATAAAGTAAAGCCAGATGCCGGAAGCGGCGGAGGCTCCCGTCAGCCTTGCCCTGTAAAGGCCCAGGTTCCTCTCATGCCGAAGGAGAGAGATCCTTTCATCCTTCTCCATGAAGGGGGCCAGGATCCCGGCCGGGTCCCCGGGCGATCCGTCATCCACCAGAATGATCTCCATCTCCCGGATCTCCTGGACAAGAAGGCTTTTCAGGCACCTCTCCAGGGTCTCCTCCGTTCTGTAGACAGGAATGATCACACTGATCAGGATCTCCCTTTTCGCTTTCTTCATGGTCCAAAATCTCCTTTCCCCTCTCCTCCCTGTTCCTGAGCATGTCCTCCAGGTAACGGTTCCAGTCTTCCAGCTCCCGGTTCTGTTCCTCCAGCCATTCATTGAACTCGCACAGGTCCCGGATCAGAAAATAGTCCCTGCGCAGAGCGTCCTTCTGCTCCGAATCCCGCAGATTTACCAGCTGCTGATAGTGGCCCGGGTCTGCGGCCCTTTTCAGGGCCTCGATCTTTTCCCCGGACGGAGACCAGATCCCCAGGCCGAAGCTGAAGGGAAACTCCATATGTCCGCCTTCTTCCTTCTTCAGATCCTCAAAAAAGCGCCGGCTTCCCATGGGAGAGCCGTAGAGAAGGTCTTCCCCCGTGTCGTGGAAAAAGATGGCCCCGTCGCTTTTCAGCTTGGGCCTCCATACGTCAAAGTCGTGGGCCACGTCCTCATAGCGGTGGCTCCCGTCGATGTGGATCAGGTCCAGGCTGTTCTCCTCTATCTCCCGGGCTGCCCTGTCAAAAGTGGTCCGCATGACTTTAACGTCCAGCGTCCCGTAGTGCCTGTCCAGGATCCTGCGGAAGACCCCGGACACATCCTCCCGGTAATCGGAGGCCGTAAAAGCGTCGCCGATCCAGGAATCTACCGCATAAAACCGGGTATCCAGGCCCCCGTCCAGCACCGCCTGCAGAAAGGCAAAGGTGGAACAGCCGTAAAAACAGCCCAGCTCCGCGATCCTGCGGGGCTTTATGTTTCTTACATAGTCATAGGCAAAGGGCCTGTGGCCCGACCAGGTCCCGTAGGCCATCATCTCTCTGAATTCACTGTCACAGGCAAAGACCGGTTCATAATATATCCACATCCTCTTCCTCCTTCCTGACGGTCACATCTTCCATCTGTCTGTTGAAGATCCCGAAGATGACCTCTCCTCCGGGATCGCTTTGAAAGTGCACGGCCCGGTTGACCCAGCACTGCTCTGTCTGATGCAGCACCTCCCTGCCCTCTCCCAGGCCCAGAGTCATGAAATAATCCCCGTCCCGGATCTGGGGCCAGGTAAAGGAAAAAGCGATCCTGTAAGAACCGGCCCGGCAGCAGGCCGTCTCCGCCGCGTCTCCGGACAGAGCGTGCAGGCTGGTCTCCCCGAAGACCTCCATGCCCAGGCGGTTCAGGATCTGATAGCCTACGATCAGCCCCTCCGGGTCCCTGGAAAGGAAGATGTCCAGAAAGACCCTGATCCTGGTGCCCTGCCGGCAGAAGGTGCCGCCCGGGAGACGGTCCGTCTCCCAGCCGAAGGCCTTTATGACAAAGTCCATCTTTCCGCTGAGGCTCTCCGGGGCAGGCACGTGCATAAGAGGGCCTTCGGAAGAGGCGCCCGGACGAAAAGCGCCGGGGAGAGGAGCCGCCGGGAGAGAGCCCTGGCGAACCTGCAGGAACCGGGTCACGGCCTCTGCCGGGTCCCCGTCCCAGACAAGGCGCCCCCTGTCCAGGACCAGGATCCTGCTGCAGAAACGGACCGCCGCCTCCAGATCGTGGGTCACAAGCACGATGGCGGCTTTTTCCGACAGTTCCTGCATCCTCAAAAGGCACTTCTGGCGGAAGAAAACGTCTCCCACGCTCAGAGCCTCGTCCACCAGAAGCAGATCCGGGCTGCTGCAGACCATGCAGGCAAAGGCAAGGCGCATGAACATACCGGTGGAATAGAGGCGGACAGGCTGGTCCATAAAGGGACCTGTCCCGGCGAAATCCGCGATCTCCCCGGCCATGGCCGCGGCCTCCCTACCTGTGATCCCCTGCAGAAGAAGCTGCAGGCGCACGTTCTCCCATCCTGTATAGTCAGGATGAAAGCCCGCGCCCAGCTCCAGAATGGCGGACCGGGTCCCCCGCACCAAAAGACTCCCCCTGTCCGGAAGGCTCACCCCGGCCAGCAGCTTTAAGAGAGTGGATTTTCCGGACCCGTTGAGGCCGATCACCCCGATCCACTCCCCCTTCCGGACCCGGAAGGAGATATCCTCCAGGGCCCGGAAGGACTGCTTTTTTCCTCCTCTTCCGGACAGAATGTAAGTCTTTCCCAGATGGTCTGCTTCAATGCAGAAACCGCTCATGGTAATCCCTCCTTCCCTAGTGCAGGCGGTCTGCCAGAACAGGGCGGACCCTGCGGTATAGGCAGATGCCGGCGGTCCATACGATCCCTGTCAGCATCAGATAGGCAAAGGCCGCATCCCGCCTCTCAAGGATCCACCGCCTGCCCAGCAGGGCATCCCGGTAGCCCTCCAGGATAAAGCTTAAAGGGTTCAGGGACAGGATCCTGCGGATCTCTCCTCCCTCCATGGCCTCCGGGTTCCAGAGTACGGGGGAAGCCCAGAAAAGCAGCTGGAGCAGGCCCTGCAGCACAGCTTCCAGATCTCTTATGCAGACCGTGCCGACGCAGAGAAGAAGGGACAGGCCCAGTCCCAGCAGAAAAAGCAGAAAAACATAAAGGGGAAGCTGCATCAGATAGATCCCTGAAAGGCCGGCGGCAGCAAGGATCCCAGTCAGTATGACCAGAAACAGAAGATGAAAGAAAAGGGCGCTGAGGGCCCGGATCAGAGGAAGGAGCGGGACCTGGAAGGGAATGCGGGTGATCAGAAAGCTGTAATCCACAAGGCAGCGGCAGCCCCCTGTCAGAAGATCGGAAAAGAAGATCCAGGGAAGATAGGCGGAAGTGAACCAGAGAATATAGGGGACGTTTTCCACCGGTGGATTGCCAAATCCCCTTTCGTAGACGTACCAGAGGACCAGAAGGGTCAGAAGAGGCAGGGCCATGGACCAGAGGGCCCCCAGCCGGGCGCCGGCATAGCGGGACCGGATGTCGTTCCGGGTCAGCAGCAGGATCTGCCGGACTCCCGTTCCCGCAGGATCAGAAAAGTGTTTATGAAGCATAGTCTTTATTCTCCCCGTGCATAAGATTTCTCCTTTCTTTGAAACACTGCGTAAAGCCCCCTGCACATGTCATAAAGGCCCTTCCAGGACCTGCTGCCGCCCAGAAGCAGGCGAAGAAAGCCCATCTTCCACCTGGACTCCCGAAAGTCCTTCAGGAGGCGGAGGGGGCGGAACAGGTAGAAGGCCGGGGGATGGGGCTGCGCCAGAGGAAGGATCCTGCCCTGGTCCAGAAAGGGGATCCGGCCAAAACGCCGGGCTTCTGCCTGCGTCGGCTCCATGCCCAGCCGCAGAAGAGGCGCAAAAGCTTCTCCGGGGGTAAGTTCCCTTTCCGTTTCCAGGTTCTCCAGAGCCCTTTCCTGCAGGCTCAGGATCAGCTCTCCTTCCGGCAGCAGATCCCCCTCTCCGGTCCTGAATTCGCAGGGTCCCCGCAGAGGCAGAGCCTCTCCTTCCTCCAGGATCCGGTACCCTGTGACAGATCCCTTCATTTCCAGAAAGAGACTTTCAAAGAGCCCGATAAAGGGTGCCTCCGGAGTATACAAAGACCATCTTCCGGGCCGGGGCATGTCATGCAGGGCGTCAAAAAGAAAGCCTCTGGCAGGAAGGGGAGAACTTCCTTCCGGCCCCGCAGCAGACTCCGAAAGGCCCATATAGAGGCCCGTAAAACACAGATCCGTCCCGCGGCGGGAAGCAAGATCCGTCAGCATCCTCTGCATGGTTCCGCCCCAGCCCAGATCCGCCAGGACCACCCTTCCATACAGGTCAAACCTTTTCAGATAGAGGCCAAAAGCCTGCTCCTGCTCCTCCTCTTCCAGGGCCCTTTTGAGACTGTCTCTGGAACACTCCAGGTGATCGGCCCGCAGACGGTCCTGAAAGCCCATTTTTTCCCATGCTTTCAGGAAAAAGCCCCCTTCCCGGGACATGAAAAGGACCCGGGAGGCATGACAGGACAGACTCTCCCCCAAAAGCCATCGCAGATAGGCCCCGGTCAGAGGTCCCAGCAGGTCTTCTTCCCGGACTGCCTTTTCCTGTAAGCGGCACATAGTATTCTCCTGCTTTCAGACATTTTTCAGTCCCACGGAAAAAAGACGCCCCGGGGGATGTCTGAAAGGCTCTTCTGAAATTTTATAACTGGAATTTTTCCGGCGAGATGCCGGTACGAAATGAATCGGGCATGATACCCGAAAGAGATGTCCCCGGAAATGCCGCGCGGGCATTTCCGGGCTGATTCATAACAGAATTAATAATATACAAACAGGTTCAAAAGAGCAAGCCCCAAATCGGAGCCTTCCCTTCCTATTCGTCGTCTTCTTCCTTCTCTTCCATTTCCGGAACTTCTCCGGTGATGTCCTCCACTCTGGCCCCGCAGTGAGGACAGAATCTGGCTCCTTTGGTCAGGATCTTGTAGCAGCTGGGGCAGCGCAGCTCGCCTCTGAGCCGGTCGATCTTTGTCTCCCGGTCACTGATCAGATCCAGCTCCTCCAGCATGGCAAGAAGGGTCTCCACGAAGGGCTTCCAGTTGGCAACGGTCAGGACCAGCGATTCGCTCTCGTCCATGGACAGCAGGTCCTGGATCTCTTCTTTCGTCTTTCCCTCGAAGTTTTCGGAGAAAACGGCCTTTCCCAGCTCCTCTTCCATGTCATAGAGCCTGGCCTGGGCTTCGGCAATGTCCGCGTTCCATGTCACGATGGAAGCAGCGTCCTTTGTCCTGCGGATGGCCTCCTGAGAGCTTTCCGTTATTTTTTTGCTGAATTCACTGAAAAACGGCATAAGAGGCCTCCCTTTTACTTAAGCGTACTTGCTGATAACGCCGGTAACAATGGGTACGATCTGCTTCTTGCGGGAAACGATGCCGGCCTGGAAGGAGTGCTGTTCGTTTTCCTTATTGGGGAAAGCCTCCAGAGCCCAGGGGGCCTTTTCGCCGGAAGCATAGAAGATGGATCCGTTCTCCAGGATGCTGGTGACGGCCAGGATGCACAGATCCAGATTCTTTTTACGGGTAAAGACATCCAGCTTGCTCTGGATTTCTTCCTCGGACATGGTCAGCTGCTGCTCTTCGGAAACGATGACCTGGGAGATCATGGTCTGGCAGCCTTCGATATCAAAGAATTTGATGTCCTGGTTGATCAGTTCCTGAATGGTCTTGCCTTCCAGGTTGGTGCCGGCCGAGAACATTTCTCTGGCAAAGGAATCGATATCCAGATCCGCCAGGGCCGCCAGGATATTGGCGGTGTCGATGTCCCTCTGGGTGCAGGTAGGGGACTGGAATTTCAGGGTATCCGACAGGATGGCTCCCAGAAGCAGGCCGGCGATATTGGGCGGGATAGGGATCTGGTTCTCGCGGTAGACCGTAGCCACGATGGTGGCGGAGGAACCCACGATCTCGTTACGGAAGTTGACCGGCTGCCTGGTGGAAAAATCATTGATCCTGTGGTGGTCGATGACCTCCAGCACCTCCGCCTTTTCGATGGATTTGACGGACTGGGTGAATTCATTGTGGTCCACAAGGATGATTTTCTTGTTCCTGGCGTTCATGATGTGGTAGCGGGATGCGTATCCGATCAGCTTTCTGTCATCGTTCACCACCGGATAGGAATGATATCTGCTGCGCATCATCTTATTTCCTACGTCCTCGGCAAATTCGTGGTCAAAGAAGGTGACCAGTTCTGTGGTCATGATCTCCTTGACGGGAGCCGCAAAGAAGACGTAGCGGGAGGTATTCATGGTACCTTCGCCGGAAAGAATGATGGGCACATGACGGAGCTTCGCTTCTGCAATGACCTCGTCGCTGACGGAATCCGTACGGATCAGGATCAGCATGCCGGCGCCTCGGTCCATCAGGTCGATCAGTGAATGCTGGCTGTCGCCGGCGATGACGATGCGGTCCACGAATTTATACTTGCTCAGATCGCCGTCGGTGATGGGAATGATGCCGATCCGGCCGTTGATATTTCTTTCCGGATCGTCATAGATCACGGTCCCGTTCAGGGTCCTTGCAAAGTACTCGGTGGGAGTTGCCCTGATCAGCTCTGCGTTGTGCTCGGACCTGTCCAGAGCGACATTGGCGATATCGTTCTTGGTGACCAGGCCGATCAGCTTGCCGTTTTCGTCTACTACGCCCAGGGTCTTTTTGCCCGTCTCACGGATGATGTTGCGGGCTTCCAGGATCGTGGTATCGGGAGAAATGGCGATGGGAGCGTCGATCTGAATTTCCGACAGGCGTACCCTGGCATCGTCCAGCAGCATGGGCTGTTCGAAGCCGAAGCGTTCCAGAAGGAATCTTGTCTCGGCACTCAGTTTGCCCAGACGGCAGGGAACAGCCCTGACTCCGTGGGCTCTTTTATAAAAGGCATATCCGATCGCCGCCGCGACGGAATCCGTATCGGGATGCTGGTGCCCTGTAACATATACTGTATCCTGCATTATATTACTCCTCCGTATTCAGGATGACTGTTCTGTATATACTTTATCAATTTCCGTCCCTTCTTTCAATGCTCCCCTTGCCCGGGCAGAAAAAAAGAGGCCCTGCGCGGGTCTCTGCGGATCAGGAAGAAAAAACCCCTAAACAGCAGGAACGCCCTTACACCTCGTAAGGACGTTCCTACCTGACTGCATCGTACAATGGCTTGTACCTCCCGTCTGCGCCTGTGCTTTGTACCTCCGGCAGATGGATTTTTATTCTATCTGTTCCTGTGGAAATCGACTGTTCAGCGTCATACAAATCCGGTTCCTTTCGCGGTGACCGTTTTGTATAGGCTGACTCCTTCACGATCACTGTCAATGCTCCATTTCCCGGAACAACTGATTCTTTATTAAATCGGATCTCCCGAAACGCTGCCCGGCGGGCAGCTCCCGGCTCTGAACACAGGGCACGTTTTCTCAGATCATACGAATTCCGGGTATGGTTCTTTCAGCTTTTAAAGCGCGCCGGAATTTTCCTGCGTATCTATCTGATAGAATTATTATGACAGAAGATTCCGGAAAAGTCAAGGATTTTTTTGTGCACATTGTATGGATGGTGCTTGATCTTTTTTAACATTTTTGTGTACCCTGCAAGATTATCTTCCACTACATCTTGTGGTCAGGGGGAGAGCCGGGCACAAGAAAAAGGCATAAAAAGCGCGGAAACCAAAGAAAAAGCAAAGGCCCCGGATATGGCTCCTGCCTTTGCTCTTTCCTGTTTCTTCCTTGTGTTTTTTTAATGTGCCCGAAATTTGGCCGGCAGATCCTTTGTTATTCTGACAGCTCCTCCATCAGGGCCGTCAGGTCCCGGTCCGGCTCATCCGAAGCAATATACATGCTTCCCCCCGTGCTCCCATCCGTATACAGGATCCCTCCAAAGCCGTCCGTAAAGCAGATCCTTGTGCTGATAAATTCATTTCCCGGCGCACTGTATCGGGGAGCCTCTATCCTGGAGGAACCGCCGGAGGACAGGACCGGCGCTGCAAAGGAGAATTCCAGAACTTCTTCCTCCGGGGTAAAGGGAGATATCCTGATATCCCCCCGGACCGTGTCGACCAGATCCCTCCTTGCCAGGTAATGAAACCGCCAGCCGTGAAGCTGTATCTCTATGGTCTCCTCCTCTGCCCTGCCGGTGATCCGCCTTCCTGTCAGCTCTTTATCGATACGGGACGGAAAGGGAAGAAAAATGACGGCTGCCAAAAGCAGCAGCGCAGCGGCAGATGTGATTATTAGCCGTTTTTTCATCATAATCCTTCTTGAATGGAAAACTGTTTCTTGTTCCCGTAATATTTGTCTATGTCTCCTGCAGTTTTTTCAATTTTATGGGGCACGATCCCCTTCTTAAACGCTGAATTTCCATTTGGGGAAACTTTACGGAAAAGGAGGAGTGCACTCTCCTTTTCCATAAAGTATTCAGATCGCTTTTAGAGCCTGACAAGGATTTCCAGCCGGTCAGAAAGGATAAAAACTCAGCGTTTATTGCTCCTTCTCCAGATGTGCATCTTTTCGGCCTCTGCGATCAGCTCGTCCCTGAAATCCGGATGGGCGATGCTGATCAGGTCTTCGGCTCTCTGCCAGGTGGTGCGGCCCTTCAGGTTGACCATGCCGTACTCTGTGACCACATACATGGTATTGGCACGGGTGTCGGTCACGATGCTGCCGTCCGCCAGGGTAGGCCGGATCCTGCTCTCCATTTTTCCTGTCTTCTTGTTGTAGAAGGTGGAGGACAGGCAGATAAAGCTCTTGCCTCCCCTGGAAGCATAGGCGCCCAGAACGAAGTCCAGCTGGCCGCCCGCGCCGGAGATATTCCTGACGCCGGCGCTCTCCGCGTTGACCTGGCCCTGAAGATCGATATCCACCGCATTATTGATGGAGATGAAGTTGTCCAGTGCGCTGACACGGGCAATGTTATTGACATAGTCCACGGGGCAGCTCATGCACTCGGGGTTCTTGTTGAGGTAATCGTACATCTTCTGGGTGCCGGCGCCGAAGGCATAGCACTGACGGCCCACATCAAAGTTTTTGCGGGCGCCGGTGATCTTGCCGGCCTCGGCGATGTCCACGAAAGCGTCCACATACATCTCGGTATGGACGCCCAGGTCCTTCAGGTCGGACTGGGCGATCATCTGACCGATGGTATTGGGCATACCGCCGATGCCCAGCTGCAGGCAGGCGCCGTCGGGGATCTCCCCTACCACCAGCTCGGCCACAGCCTTGTCCACATCGGTGGCGGGCGCTGCGGGCGGGAAGGCGTCGATGGGCGGGTTGCCGCCTTCAACGATCATATCCACCTGGTCGATGTGCACATAGGCATTGGTGCCGCCCAGGCAGACGGGCATGTTCTCGTTGACTTCCACGATGACCTTCCGGGCTGTCTGGATGACGGCGTAGGCATGGGAAGCGCTGGGGCCCAGGTTGAAGTAGCCGAATTTATCCATGGGAGCCACCTGCATAATGGCCACGTTCAGAGGATCCTGACTTTCCAGGTAGTGGCGGGGAAGCTCGGAGTATTTCAGAGGTGCATAGAAGCAGAAGCCCTGGGAGACGGCCTTTCTTTCCGCGCTGCCCATGTGCCAGCTGTTCCAGGTCATATGCTCGGCCGCGTTCTCCACCTTGAAGATCTCCGGCACATGCATCAGAATGCCGCCCCGGAATTTAACGTCATAAAGCTCGGGAAGACGTTTTGCCAGCTCCTTATCCACCGCCACAGAAGTGGTGGTGGTCCAGCCGTAGTCCACCCAGTCGCCGCTCTGTACCACCGCTGCCGCCTGGGCTGCCGTGACCAGCTTCTCCTGATATTTCTTCTGATAATCCATAAAGGACCTCCTTACTAGATTTGACTCTTTGCATGCTGCGCCGGCTTCCTGACAGTCTCATAAGCCGGCCTTATCCCTTTCATTATAAGCCGCCGCTCCTTCCTTTTCAATCGGAGCAGCCTTATGCCTGACAAAAAAATAACAAAATGCTTTTTTGCAGAAAGTGCTTGACAGCACAATTAAATTGTGCAAAATGTAATTGTAGGCAAGTGAATACAGTTCCCGGTTCTTTGCATATTTCGGAATCGGACTGCATAAGCTATAATAAGAAAAGAACATTCAACAGGGCACAAAAAGTGCGGAAAGGATCCTTATGGTACATACATTTGACGAAACCAATTTTGAAGCTGAAGTAATGAAGAGCGACATCCCCGTATTCGTGGATTTCTACGCTGACTGGTGCGGCCCCTGCAAGATGATGGCCCCCGTGATCGCAAAGCTGGCCGACAAGTATGACGGTCAGATCAAGGTCGGCAAGGTCAACGTGGACGACTGCCCCGATCTGGCCGAGCAGTTCAACGTCATGAGCATCCCCAACATGGTCTTCATCAAGGGCGGAGAGCTGGTAGACAGACAGATCGGCGGATCTCCCCAGGCCGTTCTGGAAAAGAAGTTTACCGCTGTCATCGGCTGATGTCATAAAACAGCCCCTTCCCGGGAATCATAAAAAGAGGAAAGAACCATGTATGATCTTATAATCATCGGCTCCGGCCCCGCGGGCCTGACAGCAGGCATCTATGCTTCCAGAGCAAGGCTGAACACCCTGGTCCTGGAGCAGAACTTTGTAAGCGGCGGACAGATCATCGATACCTATGAAATCGACAACTATCCCGGCCTGCCCGGTATTTCCGGCATGGACCTGGCCGACAAAATGTCCCAGCACGCCGAAAAGCTGGGGGTCGCCATCGAGAACGTCATCGTGACCTCCCTGGATCTGACAGGTCCCGTCAAGAAGGTCATCACCGACGACCATGTCTATGAGGCAAAGGCTGTCATTATCGCCAGCGGCGCCACCCATTCCCATCTGGGCGCACCCGGCGAGGAGGAGTTCGCCGGACACGGCGTATCCTACTGCGCCACCTGTGACGGCGGCTTCTACAGAAAGAAGGATACCCTGGTGGTAGGCGGCGGCGACGTAGCCGTGGAGGACGCCATTTATCTGGCCCGTCTCTGCAATAAAGTATACGTGGTCCACAGAAGAGACGAACTGCGGGCGGCCAAAGTCCTGCAGGAGAATCTCCTCTCCCTTCCCAACGTGGAAATGGTCTGGAACAGCGTCGTAAAGACCATCAACGGGACCCAGAAGGTGGAATCCGTCACCGTGACTAATGTGAAGGACGGATCCGAGCGTACCATCCCCGTTCAGGGCACCTTTATCGCAGTGGGCATCAGCCCCCGCTCCGAGTTTGCGAAAAACCACATCGAAATGGACGAGAAGGGCTATATCATCGCCGACGAGACCGGAAAGACCAGCGTCCCCGGCGTCTTCGCCGCAGGCGACGTCCGCGGCAAGCAGCTGCGCCAGGTGGTGACCGCCGTGGCCGACGGCGCCAACGCCGTGACCAGCGTAGAGAAGTATCTGCTGACGTTAAAGTAAGGAGCGCTTCATGAGCACATACGATAAAAAGGTCCTGGACTGCTTTTTAAAGAACCAGCTCCAGCTCTTCCCGGAGGAGGTGGCCTCTACTCCCGAAGAAGCGGATGCCTTTCTGGAAGAGGTCTTTGCGGAGGTCGTAAAGAGCAAAAAGCAGGTACGCCAGTACTTCGAAGAGACCGGCGTGGATCTGGAAGGAGAAGACCCCTTAAAAGCGGCGGAGGTGTTCGCCGTGGGAGACGGCCGCTATCTGATCGTGGACGCCTGAATCCCGAAACCCATACCAAAAAGAAAGAGCAGCGGCCGCTGCTCTTTTTGTGTCTGTATGATGAAATACCGGCGCAGGTTCCCTTCTCTCCTTCCGCTTCCGGAAGAGCGAAGGATTTTCAGGCTCCGAAAACACTGTCCGCATAACGGACCGAGGCCATGGCGTCCTTTGCGTAGCAGTCGGCTCCTATGGCGTCCGCGTATTCCTGGGTCATGACGGCGCCGCCCACCACCACCAGAGTGTCTGGCTTTTTCTCCCGAAGGAGCTTTATGGTCTCCTCCATGCTGACCACCGTGGTGGTCATCAGGGCGGAGAGGCCCACCAGGCGGATATTCTCCCGGATAGCCGTTTCCACGATGGTCTCCGGGGCCACGTCCTTGCCCAGGTCAATGATGTCATAGCCGTAGTTTTCCAGCATGACCTTGACGATGTTCTTGCCGATGTCGTGGATGTCTCCCCTGACGGTGGCCAGGATGATCCTGCCCTTTACTTCTCTGGCGGTCCCGGCCATGCTTTCCTTGATCACCTCGAAGGCCGCCTTGGCCGCCTCCGCGCTCATAAGAAGCTGGGGCAGAAAGACGGTTCCCTTCTCAAAGCCCTGTCCCACCCGATCCAGGGCCGGGATCAGGTCCTCGTTAATGATATCCAGGGGATCCCTGCCCTGCAGGGCCGCTCTGGTTGCCGCCTCCGCGCTTCCTGTCATTCCCCTTTCTATGCTCTCGGAAAGTCCCATGGCACCTTCGCCCGCGCTCTTTACGGCAGGCGCTCCCGGGGCGGATGTCCGGCCGGAAGGGGCAGGGGCGGATGTCCCCGCATAGGCTTCGATATAGCCCATGCAGTTCTCGTCCATGCCCTGAAGGGCCAGGAAAGCCCGGTAGGACTGCATCATGGCTTCATTTCCCGGATTAATGATGGCGCAGGAAAGTCCCTGGGTCATGGCCATGGTCAGGAAATGGGAATTGATGATCTCTCTTCTTGGCAGGCCGAAGGAAATGTTGGAGACGCCCAGGATGGTATGGCCTCCGAAGTCGTCCCGGATCCTGCGCAGAGTCTCCAGGGTCGTCACGGCAGACCCCGTATCCGAAGAAATGGTCATGGCCAGGCCGTCGATCACGATGTCCTCTCTGGGGATCCCGTATTCCTCTGCCGCGGCGTAGATCTTCTCCGCCGCCCGGATGCGGCCCTCCGCGGTATCGGGGATCCCCTCCTCGTCCAGGGCAAGGCCTACCAGGACGCCCCCGTACTTGGCCACCAGAGGCATGACTGCCTCTATGCTCTCTCTCTTGCCGTTTACGGAATTGACCATGGGCTTGCCGTTATAGAGCCGCATGCCCCTTTCCATGGCGGCGGGGTCGGAGGTATCGATCTGCAGGGGAAGGTCTGTAACGCTCTGCAGCTTTGTTACAACGCTTTCCATCATCTCCGGCTCGTCGATCTCGGGAAGGCCCACGTTGACATCCAGGATATGGGCGCCCGCATCCTCCTGCCGGAGGCCTTCTGACAGGATATATTCGATATCCTTCCTGCGCAGGGCTTCCTTGAATTTCTTCTTTCCCGTGGGATTGATCCTCTCCCCGATGATGACCGGTTTCGGCCCGATTTCGACCGCCCGGGAGAAGGATGTGACAATGGTCCGTTTCTTTGGAACAGGCCTCTTAAAGGGCAGTTTTGAGACTTTCTCTATGGTCCTTCTGATATGCTCGGGGGTGGTGCCGCAGCAGCCCCCCGCCACCTGGATCCCCAGGGATGCCAGCTTCACCATCCAGTCGGAGAATTCCTCCGGTCCCACGTCATAGACCGTCCTGCCGTTCTCCGATCTGGGAAGGCCCGCGTTGGGATTGACGATCACGGGAACGGACGCTGTTTCTGTCAGCCTCTTTACAATGGGATACATCTGCTCGGGACCCAGGCCGCAGTTTACGCCCAGGGCGTCTGCCTTAAGCCCCTCCAGCATGGCCACCGTGGAATCCACGGTGCCGCCGGTCAGAAGCTTTCCCCTGCTGTCAAAAATAGTGGTGACCAGGACAGGCAGGCTGCAGTTCTCCTTGGCGGCCAGCACGGCGGCCTTGGCTTCGTAGCCGTCGCTCATGGTCTCGATCAGAACAAGGTCCGCCCCTTCCGAAGCACCGTAGCGGACCACCTCTCCGAAGAGCTCCACGGCTCTTTCAAAGGGCAGATCTCCCATAGGCTCCAGCAGCTTTCCCGTAGGACCTATGTCCAGGGCTATAAAGGCGTCCTCCCGCCCCGTACGGACCCGGGCTTCCTTTGCCAGGCGGACAGCGCTCCTTACGATCTCCTCCAGATCATCCGGATATTTCAGGGCGTTGGCCCCGAAGGTATTGGTATTGAAAATGTCGGCTCCCGCCTCCAGGTAGGCGCAGTGCAGATCCAGGATGTCCTGCGGTCTTTTCAGGTTCCAGGTCTCGGGCAGCTCGCCCCCCGCAAGGCCCTTTGCCTGCAGGATGGTCCCCATGCCGCCGTCGCAGAACAGCCACTCTTTTCCCAGTTTATCCAGTAAATTCATCCTGTGTTTCCTCGTTTTCAGGTCCTTTTGTAGCTGCAGCCCTCAGCGCTGCTGCAGCTCTCGCACCCTTTTAAATCACAGTCCGTGTCCTCTCTGGTCAGGCCGATGATGGCCGTGACGGATTTGGTGGGGACCATGAGCAGAGAGTCTGTCAGGGAGATCCCGATCTCCTTTTTCATCTCCAGCGCTCTTTCAAAGTCCTTCTGCAGGGTCAGGGGCAGATCTCCATAGCCCGGCGAAAAGCGGGGCCTGCAGCCAAATCCCAGGCGTGAAGCCTCTTCCCGGATCTCCCGGTTCACTTCGTCGCACCAGGCCTCTGTCATGGCCGCTCCCGCCGCCTGGCAGATGACCATCTTTCCGGGGCTGAGGACAGCGGCCCTTCTGACCACCAGATCGGGTCCCTGGCCCAGGGTCACCGCCATAAGATAGGCTCCGCAGCAGCCCTGCAGGTTTCTGGCAAGGCTCTTGCTGGCCGTTTCCATCAGAATCCCCTGGACCCTGTCCTCCGGAAGGGCCGTGATCTGGATCCGTCCGTCTTCGCAAAGTACCAGGCCGCACCGTCTGAAGACTGCTCCGGGCTCCGCCGCAGTGCACATTTCCTCCAGACAGAACCCGATCTGCTCCTCTATCGCTGCATCCGCCTTTTTTCCGTAATAGCCCAGGTAGCGCCGGACCTCTTTCCGGTCCGTTTCCCGGATCACATCAATTGCATTTCTCATTTCTACTTCAGTATCTCTGACAGGTTGCTCTGTATGGCGGCTGCGATATCCGGCTTGTTCATGGAATAGACATGGATATGGGTCACGCCGTTGGCGATCAGGTCGATGATCTGCTCCGTGGCATAGATCACGCCTGCCTGTTTCATCTTCTCCGGATCGTCTCCGAACCGGTCCACCATCTGGCGGAATCTCTGGGGAATGGTGGCTCCCGACAGGGCCACGGACCTCCCCACCTGCTTTTCGTTGGTGATGGGCATGATGCCGGCACAGACCGGCACTTCGATGCCGGCGGCCCGGATCTTATAGAGGAAGTTGTACATCATGTTGTTGTCGAAAAACATCTGGGTGGTCAGGAAATCGCAGCCGGCGTCCACCTTCTTTTTCAGATTCTTGATATCGTCGGACTGCCTTGTGCACTCCACGTGGCCTTCCACGTAGCATGCGCCGCCGATGCACAGGTCCGGTGCCTGTTCCCGGATGTCGGCGATCATGTCCGAGGCATAGGTATAGTCATGGCAGACTCTGCCGTCCTTTGGAATATCCCCCCGGAGAGCCATGATATTTTCCACGCCTATGGACTGATAGAGACGGACCATCTCCGCCACCTTGGCCCTGTCCGAAGCTACGCAGGTCAGATGGGCCAGGACGGAAACGTCATATATGTTCTGAAGATCGGCGGCGATCTGGGCTGTATTCTTGCTGGTGCTGCCGGCCGCCCCGTAGGTCACGCTCATGAAGGCAGGCCGCAGGTCCGCGATCTTGTGGGTTGCTCTGGCAACAGAAGCAAAGCCCGCGTCTGTCTTGGGCGGAAATACTTCAAAGGACAGGGTCACTTCTTTTGAATTCAGGATATCGATGATCTTCATTGCTTCAGACTCCTTTATGGCTGCGGCATGAGGCAGGGCTGCCCTGCCGGCAAAATTTATAGACAGTATATAACAGATTCTGTCGGTATTCCATAAAAAAGCAGACATCCTGCCCTCTGCGGCGGGATGCCTGTCCCGAATCAGTTCCGTTTTCAGTCTGTTTCCCCTCCCTTAAGGGAGCGGATCTCCTCCTTCGTCAGCCTTCTCCACTGACCGGGAAGGAGACTCCCGTCCAGGACCAGGGTGCCCATGGACAGGCGCTTTAAGTAAGTGACCTCTCTTCCCCTTGCCCGGAACATGCGCTTGATCTGGTGGAATTTTCCCTCCCGGACCGTGACCAGGGCGGATGACCTGTCAGGAGAGGAGCTTTTTACTTCCAGGCGGGCCGGCAGGGCCCTGAAATCTTCCTCCACCTGCATGCCCTCCGCAAAGACCTTTTCGTCCTCTTCTCCCAGAGGGCCGTCCACTTCTGCATAGTAGACCTTGTCCACGTGGCGGGTGGGCGAAAGCAGGGCATGGGCAAGATCTCCGTCGTTGGTAATAAGGAGAAGTCCTTCCGTATCCCTGTCCAGGCGCCCTACCGGGAAGAGGTCTTTCCGCATATCCTCCTCTTCGATCAGGTCCAGGACCGTTTTCTGCCGTCTGTCCTCGGTGGCGCTGATGACGCCGGCAGGCTTATGGAGCATGTAGTAGACATACTTTTCGTAGGAGATCTCCCTGCCCCGAAAGGAAACGCTGTCGTTTTCCGTCACCTTCCGTCCGGGATCCTTTTCGACCTCCCCGTTGACCAGGGCAAGGCCCGAGCGGATCCCTTTTTTCAGTTCACTCCTGGTACCTGCCCCCATATCGGCCAGGTACCTGTCCAGGCGAAGCGCCTCTCCCCCTGCGGATTTTCCCATGTCTCTCCTTCCATGCTCCCGGATCCCGGGGCGGCAGCTGCCGCCCCCGTCTCAAATCTCAATGTCGGGATCTTATATATCTTTTTCTCCGGATCAGGACCAGGCCCGCAGCGGATGCCGCAAGCGCCAGGGTCCAGATCCCTTTATGGCTGTCATCGCCTGTGGCCGGCGATTTTCTGCCGGATGCAGCAGTCTTCTTTGAAGACTTCTTTGACGACTTCTTTGTATCCTTTTTACTGCCGGAGGATGCGCTCTGGGAAGACTTTTTCTTCTCTTTCACGGTAAATCCCACCGTAACGTCATTCCCGTCCTCAAAGAGGGCCGTAAGGGTATGCTCTCCCGGAGACAGGGTTTCCAGGAAGGAAGCTTCCGGCGTGACCTCTACGCTGCCGGAAACAGCCGCAAAGTCTTTTTCTTCCACAGTCTCTCCGTCCACAGTGATTCCCGTGAAATGGCTGAAGGCCTCCCCGTCGGCAAAGGATCTCTTAAAGACGAAGACAGGGCTGCTGCCGCTTCCCTTCGTAAACACGCTGCCGTCGCCGCTGACAGCCCTGTATGTGATCACGGGGATCTCTCTCCTCTCCCTATGGGAGGGATCGTTCCTGCAGGTGCGGACTTCGATGCCCTCTTCCGTTCCGGTGGGTTCTTTTTCCACGGTCCAGCCGCCCCAGTCGTGGCCGGTGGCGGAGATCGTGACGGGTGACTTTATTTCCCTGGTGCCCGCTTCATCGGAGAACATCCTGCCGCACTCAGAACAGGTCCAGTAAGCCTCTGTGCCTTCCTCCGTACAGGAGGCCGGCTTTTCGGCTGTAGGAACAAGACTGTGTTTATGGGCTTTTTCAAACAGAGCATAGAGCTCTGTTTCATATTCCGAAGGGATAAGCGCATATTGGGCTTCGCCTGTGATGATATCGTCCGGCGATGTGCTGGAGGACCAGCCAAGGAAATCATAGCCCTCGTCGGCCTTTGCCTGTACCTCTGACTCAATGCAGTCAAAGCACCAGGATCTCCACTTAACGCCCCAGGGCTCCATAGTCAGGATGGAAGAACTCTTCACCTGTCCGCCCTGGTCATAGGCTTTTTCCGTCACGTCATAGGCACGGGTATTCAGATAGCACTCATATACTGCGTACAGCGTCAGATCCTCTGTAACGGGCTCACTGAATTCACAGACACCGCCGCCGTCGGACACGGGTAAAACAGCCTTATCATATTCGGTCAGTTCCTCCGGCGGAAAGATATTCCAGCCAGAGAAGACGAGATCGCCCTGGACAGGGTCTTTTGGTCTGACTGCCTTTTGGCCCCAGGGGACCGTCTGCGAGAAGGCTTCCCCGCCGTTTCGGGGAACAAAGGTGACCTTGCAGGTCCTGGTCTTAAAGAGAGCGAACAGCGAGCTGGGAGCATCGCTCTCTGCGCTGAAGGAATATGTCCCGGAAGTCAATACGATGTCTCCTGCCGGGCCGGGACCCGCGACCCAGCCTGCGAATTCATATCCATCTGCGGGCTCGGCCACTGCGGTGACCTGCGTCCCCTGTGCGGCCAGAGTAAAGGCAATGGTATCAGGCCCTGCCGGCATGTGAGGCTCAAGAGATGAGCTTGTGAACTGCACGGTGCCTCCGCCCCTGGAATAGTTCGAATCCTGCCTGACCGCATGGGCAGACACGTTCAGGACCCAGTTGGGATAAAGTACTGTATCCTTTGTGATGGGCGTATCGGAAAATTTGAAGGACGTACCTGGATCTTCTGCCGTATGCCATCCCCTGGTGGAGAGATTTCCCCATCTGACATCGCCGGGGTGCTGGGCATAGCTGCCATAGTCAACGATCTGTTCGGGGACAGCTTCGCCGTCGGGAACGATTCTTCCCTCTCCGGCATCAAAGCTGACCCTGCACTGCTTCTTTTCAAATACCGCATACAGGATGTCAAGTTCGTTATCCTTCTGACTGGATCCGTTCTCGGGGGTATAATCTACCTCGATGCTGTCTGAAAGCAGGATGCCGTCCTCTTCCACCGTGCCGCCTGCTGCCACCAGGTACCAGCCTTCGAACTCGTAGCCCTCCTCCGCATGGCATCTCAGATGATCCGACAGATGGCCGTTCTGACCGTATGTCCAGTTACCCCAGACACGCTGCCTTGCCTTTCCGTATATGGGATCATCATAAAAATATCCGCACTCCGCGTCATTTCCCAACTTTCCGGTGGATCTGTCGTAGACGCTGAGCCTGCAGGCTATGCCCCAGGTGGCGGTGAAGTCCAGATCTTCTGTGATCGTCGGCACATAAGGATAATCCTCATTAAAGGCGAACCTCATACCTACAGTGCCGTCCGCCCGCATAAGGGCCCAGTACTCAAACTTCCAGAGAGGGTGACCCGGATGCCGGGGCTGTGCCCCCTGGGCCGGATCCGTAAGGGCCGCGCCGTCCTCCACCTCCAGGGTATAAAGGAGGTCTTTCTTACTGTCGTCGGCATAAAAGTTGACAGTGTGGACGTTTTTCTTCTTTTCGAAAACAGCGCATACATACCGCAGGGGCTCTGTATCGCCGGGCAGGACCGTCACGCCGGGCTTATAGGTAATACTGGACTCTGTAGAGATAACATCTCCCTGCCAGGCCAGAGTTTCGCCGGGGCCCCATTCGATGTTTACGTGGTACCAGCCTACGAAGGAAAATCCCTCGTCGGCCCTGGCATACACTGTGCACTCGTCTCCGACGTAGAAGGGAAGGATCTCGCCGGCAACGAAATCCGTACCGTCTTTTGCCTGGATCCCGGGATAAATATCATAGCCGGGGGTATATCTGACGGCCACCTTTCCTCCCTGGGCACTGCTGCCGGGACCTATGACCTGCGTATTGCCGACCCACATCTGCACCTGATCGCCCCGGGGAGAATCGTCCTCCTCGAATACGGCGCACAGGTGGGGATTGGAAAGACCGATGGGAGCAGTGAACTGATAAACCTCGTCTGTGGTAAGCGGCCCGCCCATATAGAGAGAGCCCTGGGTCCGGTCAGGGTCGCCCTGATACCAGCCCACGAACCGGTATCCGTCGGCCGGATGGGCCTCAAGATACACGCCGCTGCCGTCTTCCACGAAATTGTTGGAAGGCCCTGTCCTGGAAGGCTCCCCTTCCATGCCGGAATAGTCCATATGGTAGCTGCCGCCCTTATTGGCAGTTCCTTCGGTATCGGAAATGAGGACCCCGAAGAAGGAAGTGGCAGCGGCGGCCTTTACGGCTATGACAAGTTCTGCATAGGAATGGAGAACGTCCTCCATGTCCATCCAGTTCATGATCCAGGAACTCTTCAGATCACCGCCCTGGGCGTCAAAGGAGGTTACGGTGCTGCCCTGAGGAAAGGCATATCCCTTTTCAGCGGCAACGGAAACCTTCATGTAGTATGTCCCGCCTCCGGAGAAGGTCACAATAGAATCCAGCGCGTCGCCTTCTTCATCGCACCAGGATGCCGATGTTACGGTATAGCCCGTCCCCAGGGCAGAAGCTTCGGGGGGCGTTTCGGACGTACTGCCCGCTGAAGGCGCAGCGACGCCGATGACTGCCTCTTTGACAGCCGTCGGAGAAGCAGAAGAGCCTGTGGAACCGCTTTGTGCGAAGGTAACGTATACCCACGCCGGTGATCCGGGCATCCAGAAATCACATCCTGTATCCGACTTATTAAACAGCTGCTGCGCTTCCCCGTCGGAATTTTCCACCCTGACGCCGTTAAATTCATAGCCCGACGCGGGAGAAAATGTCAGAGACACAAAGACCGATTCGTCGGCCCTGTCCGTTTCGTTTCCGTCCACGGAAGCGGTGACCGAGCCTTCTCCTGTCACAGAGGTGTAGATCTGATAGGCGCCTTCCGTACCGCTCATAAATATTTTCGCAGTTTCTCCGTTACCTTCGCTGCTCTGATCTGCTTCTTCGTCCTTCCTGCCCGTTTCTTCTTTTCCGGCAGAGACATCCGTCTTTTCCTCTTCCGCCCTTACTTCATCCTGTCCGGACGGAGCATCCTCTGCAGCGTCTTTTTCTTCTGCCGGTTCCGCTTTTTCGGCTTTTTCCTGTACGGGACCGTTTTCTCTGCCGCTGCTCTGTGCCGGGGCCTTTTCTTCTTCCAGCCCCGCTTTTTCGACCTTTTCCTGTACGGAGCCGGCGCTTTCTTCCCCTTTCGTTTCAACGGAAACTGCCGCCGGTTCTCCGCCGCCCTCTTCTTCTGCGGCTGCCGTGATCTGAGGCAGCTGACACAGGATCAGCACCAGGACCAGAAACAGCGCATATAGTTTCTTCTTCATCACACCTACCTGCCCTTTCATCAAATTTGCTCCCCCGGAGCATACTAATACATGCTCACACTATCCCGAATCCCTTCTGTAAAACAAGTAAGGTTTCGGCCAGCGGGGCCCTTTTCAGGGTAAGGTTTAGGTAGGGTCCGGCCAAACGCCCTTTTCAGGCCTGTTTTTCAGGCATCATGCTCGGCAGCGTAGACCGACAGAAGGTCCAGCCGGTTCCGGCAGCTGGTCTTCTGCAGAAGATTGTGGATATGATATTTGACGGTGCCCTCGGAAATGGATAATTCTTCGGCTATTTCCTGATTGGTCTTTTCTTCCAGCAGATAGCGCAGGACTTCCCTTTCCCTGACCGAAAGATCATGACGCGCCGAAAAGTGCTGGAAGATTTCCCGTTCACTTCTTGGCCTGACCGTTTCCGGCATATACAGGATGTAGAAGACCCGGAAGGACAGGAGCACGGAGATCATAAACAGAAGCGCCGTGACCCCGATCAGGACCAGGTACCGCTGTGACAGGGCAAGGCACAGAGTCTCTCCCAGAGCGTCGCCGGTCCTGCCGATCATAAGGCCCGCTCCGGCCAGCCAGAGCCGTTTCCTTTTCATGGCTATGTCTGAAAAAAGTATGATGCGGTAGACCGTGTAAAAGCCGAAGGTGAAATAACTGAGAGCCCAGAGGATGATCAGTGAGACGCTCTCTCCCCGGATGGCCAGCATGAGGAAAGGGATCACCAGGGCCACCACGGCACAGACGGTACCATACCGTCTGTTTCTGTCATTTACAAATCCGGCGATCACCAGTCCGGCAGCATAGAAGAGGCGGGAAAACTCCAGGTTGATACCCTTGCTCAGATCTCCCGACGGAAACCCGAATCCGCTGCTGTTGACGATGCCAAACAGAAGGACCAGCAGCCCGGCGAGGATCAGGAAACGCTTCCATGACATACCGGCGGGGATCTGCAGCTTCAGGGCCGCATTCTTCTCCCCCGCGTCCCTTTCAGAAAAGGAAGGCCCGGACCGTACCATCAGAAATATAATGACCGTGAGGAACAGGCAGATCCCCATGGAGCCGGTGGGACTCCGGAGGGCCCCCCTTCCCACGACTGACAGCATCCAGGTGATCACAATGGCCCCGGCGTATCCGATTCCCAGGGTCTTGGCCCTGTCCGAAGCCCCCGCTTCCAGAGTCAGGCGGTACAGATAGTATCCGGCGATCCAGCCGCAGCATACATTCATGACGAGGCCAGAGACCAGTCCCACTGCCAGGGAAAGGCCCGCCGATGCCGGGATCAGGCAGAGCATGTGCAGGATCACAGCAGCATACAGGGAAGGCCGGATCAGGTCTTCCCGCCCGCGCATAAACAGGGAAAACAGGCCGATCCCTGCCGCCTGCAGAAGGTAGGCCGCCACCAGGGTGACGGCGTCCGATACAGGCGCCTTTACCAGCTCCATCATATGGTAAGCCCAGGCCAGATAGGCGGTAGACGTCAGCAGAAAACACAGACCGGTCACCGCCGTGGCCCGTCCCATATCCCCGCTGACAGCTTTGATCATAGTTTCTGCCGCTTTATTTACGGGCATCTGTTCGCCGGCAGATGCCAAGGTAACTCCCCGCATGCCTTTCCCTTTCTGAAAAAATAAGATCACGCCGCGTGCTCTTCTGCTGCCGCCCGGCTGCCATTTACGCAGAGGCCTTATGCGGCAGCAGAAACACGTTTCGTGGTCTTATCAGTAAAAATACAGTAAATCCAGCCCGGGAAGATCCCGGATACAGCCTCAGATCTTGAACCGGTAGCCCACGCCCCAGATGGTCTCTATGTACTGAGGCTTGGAGGTGTCAAATTCGACCTTCTCGCGGATCTTCTTGATATGGACCGTGACCGTGGCGATATCGCCTACGGACTCCATGTTCCAGATCTTGCGGAAGAGCTCTTCCTTGCTGAAGACATGGTTGGGATTCTCGGCCAGGAAGGTCAGAAGATCGAACTCCTTGGTGGTAAAGTTCTTTTCCACTCCGTCGATATAGACTCTTCTGGCGGTCTTGTCGATCTTCAGGCCCCGGATCTCAATGATGTCATTGGTCTTCTGTCCGGCACCCACCAGTCTCTGATATCTGGCCATATGGGCCTTGACCCTGGCCACCAGTTCGCTGGGAGAGAAGGGCTTGGTCATGTAGTCGTCCGCCCCCAGGCCCAGGCCTCTGATCTTGTCGATATCGTCCTTCTTGGCCGATACCATAAGGATGGGAACGTTTCTGGCCTCCCGGATCCTTCTGCAGACTTCAAAGCCGTCCATGCCCGGCAGCATCAGGTCCAGGATGATCAGATCGAACTCATGGTTCATGGCCGTCTGCAGGCCCTGGTCTCCCCGGTTCTCGATCTGTACCTCAAAGCCGGAAAGCTCCAAGTAATCCTTTTCCAGATCGGCGATCGCTTCTTCATCTTCAATAATCAGTATTCTGCTCATGTTTTTCTCCGAATATTCTGTACGTATTTTAACGTGGAACTTACTTTTTCCTGTCAGAAGGACTCGTAGGCCGCATCGTCCTCCGCTTTCTCCTGATACTTGCGGATCACGAAGTGCATGCAGGTCCCTTCTCCCAGGTTGCTGGTGGCCCATATATAGCCCCCGTGGTCCTCAATGATCTTCTTAACGATGGAAAGACCTATGCCGCTGCCGCCCTGGGCGGAATTTCGGGAGGAATCCGTCCTGTAGAAGCGGTCGAAAATGTATGGAATGTCACGGGCCGCAATACCCTTGCCGTTGTCTTCGATCTCCACCCGGACGGCATCCTGCTCGTCTATGATCCGGAAGTCGATCCTTCCCTGGGGTTTGTCCATGTATTTGACACAGTTGCCCACCATGTTGTTGATGACCCGCTTCATCTGCTCCGGATCGGCAATGATCCTGGTCTCGGGCGGGACCATGTTGGAATAGTTGAGCTTGATTCCCTTGGCCTCCAGATCCATGCCGATCTCCTCCACGCAGTCCCCGAAATAATCCGAGACCACGATCCTGTGGAAGTTATAGGGGATCCTGTCGTTGTCGATCCTGGCGTAGAGGGTAAGCTCATTGATCAGCCGGTCCATATCGTTGGCCTTGTTGTAAATGGTCCGGATATACTTTTCCTGCTTTTCCGGCGTATTGGCCACCCCGTCGATCAGGCCCTCCACGTAGCCCTTGATCGAAGTAATGGGTGTCTTCAGGTCATGGGAAATATTGCTGATCAGTTCCCTGTTCTGTCTTTCCCTTTCCAGTTTCTCGTCCGCGCTCTCCTTAAGGCGCAGGCGCATTTCCTCGTAATTCTGATAAAGCTCTCCGATCTCTCCTCTTTCCTTGGTATTCAGGGTATAGTCCAGATTTCCGTCCCGGATATTGTTCATGCCTATGTTCAGCACGTTGATGGGACCGAATACGCTTCTTTCGAGCCACCTGGTCAGGAGCAGGGCCGTAAAGACCAGGATCACGATCATGGCTATGAAAAGACCTGCCAGATAGTTGCCCAGGATATAGAAGGCAATGGTCAGCAGGATGACCGGTACAATAATGACTATGGAAAAGGAGATGACGAGCCTCTGCCTGAAAGTCATAAAAACCTCCCTTTTTTCGTTCCGGCCGGGCCGGATCCGTATTATCTTCAGTATAATTAGAAATCCTGCAGGGCGCAAGCGCAGCCCCGGTTAACAGGAAAATCCCAGGAAAAACGCCCTTCCGGGCCAGCTCCGAACATTTGCATTGACTAACAACAGGTCACTGACAGAAAATAAAAGCAGAAATCATTACTGAATTCAGAGGAGGTGCCCATGACCCTCAAGTACAGCAGACAGCGTCAGGCTGTCTGGGATTTCATCAGAGAGAGGCACGATCACCCCACTGCCAGCACAGTCTATGAAGGTGTCAGGCAGATCTATCCCAATATCAGTCTCGGAACGGTTTACCGCAACCTGATGCTCCTGAAGGATATGGGAAAGCTCAGCACGATTGAAATAGGGGACAATGCGATCCATTTTGATCCGAATATCAGTGATCATGAGCATTTCGTATGCCGCAGATGCGGAGCCCTTGCAGATCTTGACACCTATGACCTGAAAGCGGTCAGAAGCAGACTTGCAGCTAAAGCCGCCGGCAGAGAGATCGAAACCTACAGCACTATTTATTATGGAATCTGCAGAAAGTGCCTGACACAGGAAACAAAAAATACCGAACCCGTCGAAACAGGGAGCGCCGATTCATAAGAAGGGCAGCCGCCCTGCCGCAGAAAAAAGACATCAGACCCGCATCTGATGTCTCTTTTTTTGCCTTCTGAAAATCCGTCCGGGTACAGGCCTGAAAAGCCCGTCGCCCCTCAGGCGCTGCTCTCTTTACTTTTATCTTCTTTTGGCCTAAACTGAGGCACAGGAATTTTCAAATAAGATCCGATGATCAGGAAAGGAATGTAATGGAGAAAATCGCAAGCTTTACCATCAATCACCTCACCCTGGAGCCCGGGATCTATGTCTCCCGCAGAGACCGTTACGGGGATACGGTCATTACCACCTTTGATCTGCGAATGACAAGTCCCAACCGGGAACCGGTCATGAATACGGCCGAAATGCATACCATCGAGCATCTGGGCGCCACCTATCTCAGAAACCACCCGGACTATAAAGACAGGACCGTCTATTTCGGTCCCATGGGCTGCCGGACAGGCTTTTATCTCCTGCTGGCAGGAGACCTGGATTCAAAGCAGATCGTTCCCCTCATGACCGGCATGTTTGAATTTATCCGGGACTTTGACGGTCCCATCCCCGGCGCAGCTGCAGAAGAATGCGGCAACTACCTGGACCAGAACCTGCCCATGGCCAGATGGCTTGCAGACAGGTTCCTGAGGAACACTCTTTACGGAATCGACGTTTCGCACCTGGTCTACCCGGAATAAGCAAAGGAGAAAACTATGAAGATCGGAATCATCGGCGCCATGGATGTGGAAGTCGCATCCTTAAAGAAAGCCATGCATATTGAAAGGACCGTCACAAAAGCCGGCATGGAATTCTGCGAAGGGACCCTGGGCAGGGTATCCGTCGTTGTGGTCAAATGCGGGATCGGCAAGGTCAACGCAGGCATGTGCGTACAGATCCTGGCGGATCTTTTTGACGTGACGCATGTTCTCAATACCGGGATCGCCGGCTCTCTCAACAACGATATCAATATCGGCGACATCGTGGTATCCACTGACGCCGTCTACCATGATATGGACGTTACCTTCATGGGATATCAGCCCGGAGAAGTACCCGGCATGGGATTCGTCAGCTTTAAGGCAGACGAAGAACTGCGCAGGGAGGCCGTGAAGGCCTGCAGAGAGGCAGCGCCGGATATACAGGTCTTTGAAGGCAGGATCGCCAGCGGCGACCAGTTCATAGGAGACAGGACTACCAAAGACCGGATCCGTTCCGTCTTTATGGGAGACTGTACCGAAATGGAAGGCTGTGCCATCGCCCAGGCTGCCTGCCTCAATCATCTCCCCTTCATTATTATACGTGCCATCTCCGATAAGGCAGACGAGAGCGTGACCGTTTCCTATGATGAATTCGAAGGAAAAGCAGCAGAGCACTGCGCAGGCCTGGTCCGTTACATGATCGAGCATATGTGACAGGCCGGGGCCGGATTCCGAATTCACTGCCCCATGTCTACCGCCTGACAGAAGGATCCCAGCATATTCCTCCTGTCAGGCGGTATTTTATGTCCCCGCCCTGTTCATGGCAAAAAAAAAGATCTGCCATTGTGACAGATCCAAAGTGAGCGATGAGGGACTCGAACCCTCGACAACTTGATTAAAAGTCAAGTGCTCTACCACCTGAGCTAATCGCCCATATATGCTCCATACCATAAATTACCTTATGATATAAAAAAGTGCCCAGAACCGGAATCGAACCAGTGACACGAGGATTTTCAGTCCTCTGCTCTACCAACTGAGCTATCTGGGCAAATAGTAGCGGGAGTAGGATTTGAACCTACGACCTTCGGGTTATGAGCCCGACGAGC
>CAMOGQ010000002.1 GCA_946614165.1 uncultured Lachnospiraceae bacterium | reverse complement strand
ATGGATCCGGTGGATCCCAGTACGGAAATGGTTTTCATTGGATTCCCCTTTTGTCTGTATATGAATTTTTGTCTTTCTGTATTGTTTTCCTGCAGGAAGACTTTCCTGCAGGGGATATCTTACATTTTTATCATCATATCATATTACGGAAGATGTTAATCATAAAGTCTCTCTAAACATTCCCGGAAGGCTCCTTCAGGCCGGAGCCTTTCCGCAGGGCATCCTCCCCGTAGCGGCCCCGGATCTTTTTCACCATGTCCTCCAGCCGCTTTTTCTTTTCCTCCAGGGGAGAAGGGGAAGGCGGCTCCGGATCCGGAGAGGAAACTTCCCGCTCCCCTTCCGGCTCCCGGGTCCCGGAAGGAAAGGGTGCGGCAAAAGGAAAGAAAGCCTCCGGCCCTTCCTTTTCCTCTTCCCTGCCTGCATCCTCACCCGCATCACTCATCAGATCAAAGATGCTCATCTGCTCAAAGGGACTGTCGTCCAGGCCGGAAGCGGACACCCCCACCAGGCGCAGGGTCTCCCCCGAGGCAAAAAGGCCTTCGGGCCCCTTTAAGAGCTCCTCCATCAGGCCCCGTGCCGTCTTTTCGATCAGGTCCTTTCCGTTCACGGCCCGGTCCAGGGTGGCCTGCCTGGTATGGCGGTGAAAGCTGCCGGTCTTGACGATCACCCCGATGGTGGCGGCCCGCACATGATCCTTCTGAAGGCGGCCCGCCACCTTGTCCGAGAGATAGGCAAGGATCTCCGGCATGCGGCCTTCATAATTATCTTCTGTGATGTCCTCGGCCAGGGTCCTTTCGTTGGAGTAGGACTTGGCCTTGTCCCTCTCCCCCCGTACGGGAGACGTGGAGATCCCGTTGGCGCTGCGGTGGATATAGGCTCCCGCCGACTCTCCCAGCACGGATTTTAACAGTTCTTCGTCGAAGGCCGCGGCGTCTCCTATGGTCAGAATGCCCAGGGAATAGAGCCTTGCCGCCGTGGCGCCTCCGCAGCCGTGCAGGTCCCGGATGGGCAGGGGCCACATTTTGGAGGGCACCTCCTCGGGATAGAGGGTATGGGTCCTGTCGGGCTTTTCGAAATCCGAGGCCATCTTGGCCAGAAGCTTGTTGGTGGAAATACCCACGTTGACGGTAAAGCCCAGGCTGGTCCGGATCTCGTCCCGGATGACCCTGGCCGCGCAGAAGGGGAAGGGCTCTCCCCCGGAGATCTCTTTCCGGAAAAGATGCTCCGTTCCCGTCATATCCAGGTAGGCCTCGTCGATGGAGACCTGCTCCACCACCCGGGCATACTTTTCCAGGATCCCGATAAAGGCTCTGGAATAAGCCCGGTAGGTCTCGAAATCCGAAGGGATCAGCACCAGGTCCGGACACTTGGCCAGGGCCTTGACCACAGGCTCCCCCGTTTTCACCCCCATGCGGCCCGCCGGTATGGATTTGGCCGTAATGATCCCGTGCCTTGTCTTTACGTCTCCGCCTACAGCGGAGGGAATAGTCCTGAGATCCACGGCGGAGGGGTCTTCTTTCAGTTTTTTAACGGCGCTCCAGGAAAGAAAGGCCGAGTTCACGTCCACGTGAAAAATGCATCGCTTCATGACACCATTCTACCACTAAGGAGCGGAAAAATCTTTCTTGTAAGAAATTCCCCCAGATGGTAAAACAGTAATGCGGCCTTTTCCGGGCCTGCAGAAAGGAACCGTATGGATAAGAAAGCGATAGCCGAGATCAGAAAGCTCATGTCCCCCAAGCGCTGCACCATTGACAGGCTCAGGGGCATTTATGTGGACGATAACCGCGAGATCCTCATGGAAATGAAGGAGACCTTCCTGGCCATGCAGGAAGAGAACGTGGAAAAATACTGTGACCTCTTCAAGAAGACCCTTTCCGGAAAGCTGGGCAGGAACCTCTTCAACCTAGAGTTTCCCCTTGAAGAGGAAAAGGAGGGGGGCCGCCAGGAATTCCTCTACAGGCTCCAGCAGAGCGAACTGAAGGACGAGGATCTGGTCTCCGAATTCTTCGAAAAAGTGGTGGAGACCTACGAAGCGCCGGGCAAGTATCTGGCCCTTCTGGTCCACGGCATGTACGACATTCCCGCAAAGACCACTGACGGCAATGATCTGGAGGACGGGTCGGACTATGTCTACTCCTTCCTTCTTTGCTGCCTGTGTCCCGTCACGGAGCGCCGGGACGGCCTCTGCTACGACTCCGACACCGGCATGTTCATCGACAAAAGAGGGGAATGGATGGTCCAGAAGCCGGATCAGGGCTTCCTCTTCCCGGCCTACAACGACCGCATGCCCGATCTTCACAGCGCCCTGTATTATGCCCGCAGGGAGGAGGAGCGCCACAGTGAGCTGACAGACGGCCTTTTGGGAGCATCCCTCCCCATGAAGCAGTCCGATCAGGCCTCTCTCTTCTCCTCCCTGGTGGAGGAGACCCTGGGGCGGGACTGCGACTACGAAAACGTGGTCTCCGTCCAGGAGGCGGTCAGAGGCATGATCGAGGAGCATAAGGACGATCCCGAGCCCCTGCAGCTGGAAAAGGCAGACCTGAGAAGGGTCCTTTCCGAAAACGGGGCCTCCCAGGAGGTCATGGAGACCTTCGACGAAAGCTTCGACGAAGCCGTGGGCGAAGGCGGCACCCTCATGGCCGAGAGCCTGGTCCCTTCCGGCAATCTGGTGGTCAAGTCCCCCAGCGTCAGGATCAGCATCAAATCCGATATGAAGGACATGCTGCAGACCCGGGTCCTGGACGGACGGGAATACCTGGTGATCCCCATCCAGGACGAGATCGAAGTCAACGGGATCCGGATCCTGCCCAGAAAGCAGGGCCGGGAGGAGGCCGGCACAGAAGAGGAAGCACCCTTCTGATAAAGTCAGTCTTATAAAAAAAGATACTTTTTTGGGGAAGAACCTGTGAATTCCTTCTTGACAAAAAGCATCTGAAAGACGATAAATATTACAGAATCTTTACAAATCATTAAATAGATATACTTACAGAGCATAACGCTTTGTAACTTCTGTTATATATGCATCGTCCCGCATTCCGCGGCAGAAAGGAATATTCATGATGGAACTGACCCAGGCGATCAGGGAACGCCACTCCGTGCGCTCCTATACGGATCGCAGAATAGAAGGCCCCGTAAGGGATAAGCTTCAGCTTATGACAGACCAGTGCAGCAGGGAAAGCGGCCTGCACATCCAGCTGGTCCTGGATGAGCCCCAGGCCTTTGGGGGACGGATGGGAGGCTACGGCCATTTCAGAAACGTCCGCAACTATATCGCCCTGGTGGGAAAAAAGAGAAAGGGCCTGGAGGAGGACTGCGGCTACTACGGCGAAAAGATCGTTCTCTATGCCCAGCAGCTGGGACTGAATACCTGCTGGGTGGGTCTTACCTTCTCGAAGATCCCTTCCGCCTTTGAGGTGGGCCCCGGCGAAAAACTGGTCCTGGTCATCGCCGTCGGCTACGGAGAAGACCAGGGAACGCCCCGCAGATCAAAAAAGAGCCAGGAAGTGGCCCACAGCAGGGTCCAGACCCCGGGATGGTTCCGCAGCGGCGTGGAATACGCCCTTCTGGCCCCCACGGCCATGAACCAGCAGAAATTCACCCTGACCCTGACGGATCCCCATACCGTAAAGGCAAGGGCCGGCATAGGCTTCTTTTCAAAAGTCGACCTGGGCATCGTCAAATACCACTTCGAGATCGGCGCCGGAGACGCCTGCTTCGACTGGGAATAAGACAGGAAAAAGCAGATAAGGACAGAGAAGGCAGGAAAAATGCATTTAAAAAGGAGAGAAGACACGCGCTTCTCTCCTTTTTCATTCCTTAAATATATTTTCGTTCACCAGGTGGTGGCTATATCCAGCTGATTGGGATTGTGGGCCGCAAAGCCGCCCGTATCGCATACGATGCAGGTACCCAGGGAGCATTCCACAAGGCTGCCTCTGGGATGGACGCCCAGATTGGCGGCACACATGATATAGTCGCCCAGCATCTTGCAGCCGTCGTTCCTGACCCAGTACTCTCCGTAATAGCCCATCTGCCGCATGGTGGCAATGACGCCGTTCATGTTCAGGTTGTAATAGGTCTCCTTGCCGTTGGGTCCGTATACGGCTCCCGCGCTCTTGGAAAGGACCGGACCGTCCCAGTAGTAGGATCTGGTCTGGCTTGCCAGAGACTTGCGCCAGAGCTCTACTTTCTTCTCGTCGGTCAGTTCCTTTCGGGTGATCTCTCTGGCCTCGTTCTCCGCCCTGGTCTTCATGGCCAGCTGTTCCTGCAGGACCGATCTGTCTTCCGTCATCTCCTTGATCAGGGCTGCTGTGGTTGTCAGGGCCGAAGACCTGACATAGCCCTTCGTTCTGCCCGCTCTTACCTCCCAGTAAGGACAGCTGTTGACGCCCCGGATTTTGACCTCATCCAGCTTTTTCAGCTCCATGACGTCTTCCGCTTCGTCATAGGGGTCTGCCTTGAGCACTGTATCCTCCAGAAGCCAGGCATTTTTCTTCACGGGACTGAAGATATATTCTTTGATCCCGAAGACCTCCATGGTATCGGCTCTGCTCATGCCCAGGCCGGAAACGGCCCCGCCGCCTTCGGAGAAAGCGCTGCTCACGCCTGTAAAAGAAGTCTCCTTCGGGTCTGTATTCTCTTTCTGATCCGCAGTCTCTTCCGCGCCGAATCCGTTGGGAAATGCCATGGCGGTCTCTGTTTCGGCCGCAGAGACGGAAAGGGATGTGCCCAGGGCTGCGGCGCCTGCCAGGAAAACAGACAGTGCACAGCAGGCGGGAATCCATGCTCTTTTCATATGCTTCCTTTCAAAAAATCAGAACCTGCAGGTCCGTCAGTCCGATAAAACTGACAATTGAAGGACATCAGTAACAACAACTACACATTTTACGATAATGTTACAACTTTGTAAACAAAGCCCCGGGATTGTTTATTAAATTTTCAGAATTCGGCCCTGTCCTGCAGAAAATAAAGGACCTGGTCCTGCCGGATCGGGCAGGATCAGGTCCTTTGAGCATGTTTTCGGGACTCAGGGCTGTTCGGGAGTCTGGACTTCCTGCTGAAGAAGCCGCAGCTCCTGCAGCATATCCAGGTCCTCCTGGGTGACCAGCATGTTTGTGGTCACCGGCTCGTGGGCGGGCTTGGTGATGGTGATCTCCAGGACCGTATCGGCGGGAAGTCCGGTCAGGATCTCATTCTTCACAAAGGCCACGGCCCTGGGATGACGGGCCTTGAACTGGCCCAGCATGCCTCTTAACTTAAACAGTACCATAGGATTGAATGCCATTACTGTTCTCCTTTCCTTCCGGCAGATATTTCCGCCAGAAACTGATTTTCTTCCGGGGTCAGGTCCCTCCCCTTCAGAAGATCCGGCCTGAAAGTGAGGGTCTCCCTCAGGGATTCCTTCAGCCGCCAGGCCCGAATCCTTTCATGATTGCCGGATAAAAGGACCTCCGGCACCCTCTCGCCCTGATAGTCTGCGGGCTGGGTATACTGGGGAAACTCCAGGAGTCCGTTTTCAAAGGACTCCTCCTCGGCGCTCCCCTCTTTCAGATTTCCCTTTAAAAGGCGCAGGACCGAATCCGCCACCGTCATGGCAGGGATCTCTCCCCCTGTGAGGATATAGTCCCCCACGGAAAGCCGCAGATCCACGTGATCGTAGATCCTGGCGTCCATGCCCTCATAGCGGCCGCAGATCAGGATCAGGTGCTCCTTTCCTGAAAAGGCCCTTGCCTTTTTCTGATCGTAGGTAAGACCTGCCGGGACCAGGGCGATCTTAAAGGCGTCTCCCAGGCCCTCTGCCCTTCCTTCCTCTTCCGCCGCCTTCATTGCTTCCAGCACCGGACCGCAGCGAAGGACCATGCCCCTTCCCCCGCCGAAGGGGGAATCGTCGATATGACGGTAGGAACCGCCCGCATATTCTCTGATATCCAGGATCCTGACCCGGCCGGCTCCCAGCTTTTCCGCTCTTTTTACCACATGGGAATCCAGAAAACCGCCAAGGAGTTCCGGACACATGGTCAGAATACTGATTCTCATGGCTTCCTCTTATTTTTCGGTCTTTTCGGACGCTTCCTCTTCCGTCTTTACCGGCTCCTTGGGCAGCCTTCCGTAGGTCTTTGCCAGGCCGTAGATGCTCAGGGCCAGATCTTTGGACAGGAAGTTGGGGATCAGGCGCCACTGCCAGTTGGTCCCCAGGGTGCCGGGCTCGTTGATCCTGGCTTCCTTACCCTTGACCAGGTAATCCTGCAGGGGAACGATACACAGATCGGCACAGCTTCTGTAGGCCTCACGGATGAAATCCCAGACAAAGCGGCCGTAGTCCGTATTCTCGGAATTGATGAAGCGCCTTGCGAAATCCCTGTCGTGGTCCGGGATCTCCTCGATCCAGGCCCGGGTGGTGGTGTTGTCGTGGGTGCCGGTATAGACCACGCAGTTCTTTATGTGGTTATAGGTCAGGTAATAGGAGGATTCGGACCAGTCGAAGGCATACTGGAGGACCTTCATGCCGGGGAATCCCGTATCCTTAAGAAGCTTTTCGGAACTCTTCGTGATCTCGCCCAGGTCTTCCGCAATGATCTCCAGATCTCCCAGTTCCTTTTTCAGAGCCCGGAAGAAGGCCATGCCGGGGCCCTTTTCCTTTTTGCCGTTCTCGGCGGTCTCATCCCCGTAAGGCACTTCATAATATTCGTCGAAGCCGTTGAAGTGGTCGATCCGGATCACGTCCATCAGCTCATAGCTGCGGCGGATCCTTCTGATCCACCACTGATAATTGTTCTTCTTCATGGCCTTCCAGTCATAGATGGGGTTGCCCCAGAGCTGGCCGGTCTTTGAGTGGGCATCCGGAGGGCAGCCTGCCACCACGGTGGGCACCAGGTCCTTGTCGAACTTGAAGGCTTCGGGGTGGGCCCAGGCATCCACGGAGTCCATGGCTGCGTAGAAGGGGATATCGCCGATGATCTTTACCTTCTTCTCCGCGGCATAGGCCCTCAGGGCATCCAGCTGGGTGCTGAACTTATACTGGACAAAGCAGAAGAAGGACACGGTCTCCTCTCTTTCCTCCAGGATCTTTTCCAGGGCCTTTTCGTCCCTGTCCCGGTCCTCTTCGTCCCAGTCGGTCCAGGCCTTGCCCTCGTATTTTTCCTTGAAGGCCATGTAAAGGGCGTAGTCACGGAGCCAGAAGGCTTCCTTTTTCACGAAGGCCTTATAATCCTCGGACTGGTCCAGGCCCTTTTCCCTGAAACGGCCGAAGGCAGTCCGCAGGACCTCCAGACGGTTGTTGTAGAGAGCGCCGTAATCGACCCTCTCCTGGTCAGAGCCGAAGTCCCTCTGCCAGCACTCGTCCCAGGTCAGAAGCCCTTCTTCGATCAGGGCCACCAGGTCCACGAAATAGGGGTTGCCGGCAAAGGCTGACACACACTGGTAAGGGGAATCCCCGAAGCCTGTGGGGCCGAAGGGCAGGACCTGCCAGTAGCGCTGGCCTGCGTCATGGAGGAAATCCACGAATTCATACGCCTCTCTGGAAAAACAGCCGATTCCGAACCTGGAAGGCAGGGAAGAGACCGGAAACAGAATACCGCTTTCTCTCAACATATCTATACTCTCCCTCAGTTATATTTGGCTTTAAAGCGCCAACGTCAAAAATTATACGAGGGAGAGGCCCAAATGTCAAACGCCCCGCCCGCCGGCAGAGGCCGGAGGGCGGGGCATCAGATTCCAAATCACAGCGGCCGGCAGGGACATCCTGCCTTCCCGGAATAAAACGTGGCTTTCCTTACAGGGCGCCGTGCTTTCCCGCCTCTTTCCGGACCACGCCCGTAAGGGCTATAAGGGCGCAGACGTTGGGAATGACCATCAGACCGTTGAAAAA
Organism: uncultured Lachnospiraceae bacterium; assembly: GCA_946614165.1. Taxonomy (GTDB): domain Bacteria; phylum Bacillota; class Clostridia; order Lachnospirales; family Lachnospiraceae; genus CAG-791. The sequence goes on along the minus strand of CAMOGQ010000002.1, from coordinate 70,403 downwards.
GTCGGACAGATCCCAGACCAGCTGGACCTTGAGGGTGGAGCCGATCACGATAAAGAGGACCACCAGGAGGGAATAGATCCTGGAAGCCTTATCGCCGAAGAGGTAGCGCACATTGGTCTCCCCGAAGAAATGCCAGCCCAGGATGGTGGAAAAGGCAAAGAAAAGGAGACATACGGCAATAAAGATGGTGCCGAACCTGCCAAAGCTCGTTGCGAAGGCCTGCTGGGCCAGGGCTACGCCTGTCTTGCCGGAATCCATGGCCCCTGTGGTCAGGACCGAAAAGACGGTCAGATTCAGGATGATAAAGGTATCGATGAAGACGCTGACCATGGCGCACATGCCCTGATGATGGGGAGAGGAAGCCCTGGCTCTGGCGTGGGCATGAGGGGTGGATCCCATACCGGCCTCATTGGAGAAAAGGCCTCTGGCCACACCGAAACGGATCGCTTCCCGGACACCGATGCCGGCGCCTGCGCCCAGGACCGCCTGGGGGCTGAAGGCGCCCACAAAGATCATGGCCACGGCGCGGGGAAGGGCCGTGATGTGCAGAAGGATCAGGATCAGGCTGCCGAAGATATAGATGATGGCCATGATGGGGACCAGCTTTTCCACCACGGCTGCCAGGCGTCTGGTGCCGCCCAGGAAAATGAAGGCGGCGATCACGGCCAGGATCAGGCCCACCGCCACAGGGGGAACGCCCAGACCGAACTCGGCAAAGACCTCCGCAAAGGCGGCCCCGATGGAATTGGACTGGACCATGTTGCCCATAAAGCCCAGGGCCAGGATGATAAAGACGGCAAAGAGGCCTGCCATGACCCTGCCCAGAGTCCCCTTAAAGGCTGCCTTGATATAGTAGACCGGGCCGCCGGTGATCTCACCGTGCTTCTCGGTCCGGTAGGTCTGGGCCAGGACAGCTTCCGAATAGATGGTGGCCATGCCGAAGAAGGCGCTGACCCACATCCAGAAGATGGCGCCGGGACCGCCGCCGATCAGGGCCGTTGCCGCGCCGGCCAGATTTCCCGTGCCTACCTGGGCCGCTATGGCCGTGGCGATGGCCTGGAACGAGGTCATTTCGCCCTTTTCATGCTTCTGGCCGCTGAGAGAGAAGTTGCCGAAGACCTCGTGCCATCCCTCCCTGAATCTGCGGATCTGGATGAATTTCAGCCGGATGGTATAGTATACGCCGGTACCCACCAGCATCACGAGCAGAAGAAAGCTCCAGAGAAACGTGTTGCCTTTGTCGATCAGAGTCAGTAATGCATCCATAAAAAATGTTTCCTCCTGTTGATGAATGCCTGTCCGTTCCCCGGAGAAAATAAAAAGGACCGGATACAGGGTATCCGGCCGGGCAGCTGCCGCTGCCGGCATCCCCTGTCCTTTTGCCTGAGAGATCGCCATGTTTACATCCATGGCTTACACCTTCGGCCCTCCATACGGAGCCTCTCCAGAGATATGCGTGTGTTCACTCCCCGCTGCGGGAGCAACGAAAGTATTATAGCACAGGGCCCTCCCTTAAAACAATTGCTGTATCGCAGGAAATACATGTGAAATACAGGTGAAATACAGGCGAAATACAGGGCAAAATACAGGCGAAATACAGAACGTCCCGGGAAAAACCCAGGGAGAGCCCCCTGGAGAAGGCATCATGAAGGAAGGACGGCGTATAAAGAAGGATCACTAGTTTTGCATAAAAAGAAAGGAGCCTTCCTTTTATTGGAAAGCTCCTTGTTTATGGTTCTGTAAATTATCTGTCATGCTGCAAAGAAATTAAAAAATCAGTGCAGTGCCAGTCTCATGACATCCTCCTTCCATTTGGTTCTTCCCGGCATCTTTTGGATTTAATATGGTTCTATTTTATAACAAAAGCTTTATTACGGCAATATTATGGTTCTAAGTGGCCGGACCGGAAGGGAATCTCCCCTCCCGGAATCTTCCGCCCCCGGGATTTTCCTTCCGAAGATCCTCCGACCGGGATTCTCCGCCCGGAGATCCCTCTGTTTCTCCATATACGTAAAAGATGCCCTGCAGGAGGTTTGTTTTCATTCCTCCGGCAGGGCATCTTTCCACTGTCAGGCTTTTTTCTTTTTCCTGCGGACAGGGCAGGTCTTTCCCTTCCTTACCCCGCCTTCGCCGAAGGCATCCACCGCCGCGTAGTATTTCTGTCCGGCATTCAGCATGGTGAGGAGAACCTCTGTCTGCCCGTAGACCATATGGCTGGAGTAGAGCTTATCCGGCGCGGTCCCGTAGCGGACGTTGTAGCCTATGGCACGGTCCGCGGCCTTCCAGGAAAGCCTGGCGGTCATGGCATCGGGGCGCTCTGTTTCGAATTCCATGACCCTTTCCGGCGCCTCTTCGCTTCCGTATCCGAAGACCCGAAGGCCCGACAGGGCAAAGGGCTCGCCGTAGGGGAGCTTTCCTGCCGTTACCCGGACGTACCGAAGCTGTATGCCTTCCAGCTCGATATAGTCGTGGGGAAGATTCGTCTCGGCGCTTTGTTTGTCTGCCAGAACAGTCCAGCTGCTTCCGTCCCTGCTTCCTTCCAGAAGGTACCTGGTCCTGGGGGAGGGATCGGGATCGATGTAGCGGTTGGAGGTATAGACGTTGGAGCGGAGGGATTTGTCCACTTCCAGCATGGGAACGTTTACGTCCGCAAAGTTTACCTGGATGCCGTAGACCTCGTATTCCCCTCCAAGGTCCAGGCAGTACCACTCTCCATCGCTCCCCCTGGCGCACCAGGAAGTACGGATATCCTCGTTCAGGGCAAGTTCAGGCCCATGCCCTTCCAGGCTGGAGGAAGCCTCAGCGCTCTTTTTATAGGAGAGCAGCATCCACCTGGGCTTTATGCTCTGGGGATCGAATTTTCCCTCCGGGATCTCCAGGGGGTAGTCCGCGAAGTTCTGGTTGCAGAAGAGAATGCCGTCCTTGTCCAGTCCTGCCGGGAAGAGGCCCAGGCGGCGCTCGAAGTTGGCATTTACCGAGATCCGCATGGTGGAAGCGTGCCAGAGATTGCCGTATTCGTCCTCAATGGTGGACCCGTGCCCCGCCCCGGTAATGAAGCCGCCCGGCTTGGAGGAGAAGGGGTTATGGGCCTGGTAGCTAAAGGGGCCGAGGGGCCCTTCTCCCACGTACACGCCGTCCCCGTAGGTGGCAAGCTCTGTGCCCGGCGCCGCGTACTGGAGATAATACCTGCCCTGCCACTTATTCATAAAGGCGCCTTCGATGAAAGGCTTTTTGTCCGAGCCGGAAAGATGCATAAAAAGACGGTAGAGCCGCATGGCCAGGCCTTCTTTTCCCTTTCCTTTGGGTCTTCCGGGGAAGTCCGGTCTCTCCCATCCGTGCTCCTTTTCCCTTCCGAAGATGAGCTCCTTCTTCTCTCCTATGGGGGTCATGGTCTCCGGATCGAATTCCTGGCCGTAGATGGGGGTCGTATTGGCGCAGCCCCAGTAGAAGTAGACACGGCCGTCCTGGTCCTGGAATGTATTGGGATCCCAGAAGGGGAAGGGCTCGCTCAGCTTTTCAAAATCATCGCTCAAGGGGTCCTTTGTCCGGTAGATTTCGCTGGGGTCCCGGTCGGAAGAGGAAAAGATCAGCCACTCGCCCACCTGCCTTACGTCCGGGGCATAGCGGAAGGGCGTCAGCTTCCGGTTTTCATGCCAGTCCCAGTGCAGCATGTCATCGGACCAGTAAAATCCGCCGGACATGGAAGCAAAAAGATAATAGCGGCCTTTGAACAGGACCAGGGTGGGATCCGCGGCTTCTCTGGAGGCCTGCTTATTGTAGTGTTGGAACTGATAGGGGATATTCAGGGGGTTGATCAGTATTCGGCTCATAGACTTCCTTCCTTTCTGTATTTTAAGGGTGATACGCCAAACTGCCTGCGAAAACAGTCTGTAAAATAACTCTGGGAGCAGAACTGCAGCTGCATGGCGATCCTGTGCACGTCCATATCCGTGGACCGCAGCAGCACCAGGGCCTTTTCCAGCCGTTTTTTCCTCAGATACTCCGCCAGGGTCATGCCCGTCTCCCGCTTGAATTTCTTCGAAAAATAATATTCCGTATAGCCGGCGTAGGCGGCAAGGGAGGAAAGGCTCAGATCGTCCTCCAGATGCCTGTCTATGTAGCTGCAGGCCGACTCGATCTCACGGGAAAGCATGCCGGTGCGGACGGCGTGAACACGTTCCACGAAGTCCCGGTTCATGGTCTTCGCCACTACCGTCAGTTCGGGGAGGGTCTCTGTCTTTTCCACGCTCTGAAAGTAGCGGTCGCAGAGGGTGTAGGCGGTTTCCGGGCTCAGGCCTCCCTCGATGGCGGCCCGGGAAAAAAGGGTGGCGCTGACCTCCACGGCGTTCTTCATCTGACGCAGGGGATCGCCCGCCTTTGCCAGCTGGCCCATGGTGCCGGTGCCTGCCGCCCTGTCTATAAACTGAAGCAGGGAAAGGTCTCCCTCCCGCACCATGCGCAGCATCTCCTGCTCCGCCTGATAGGTGCCGTGGGTATCCGCCGCCGCCTCTTCTCCATGGCCCGCCGGGGACAGTTCTCCCGATCCGTAAAAGCGCAGATCCGACCGCCGGATCTTTTCTCCCGTGATCAGAAAGTGCAGCATCAGGGCATATTCCTGAATGCGGCTCCAGCTCAGGACCGGAAGAGACCGGATCAGGGACTGGGCGCTGCTTCGAAGCTTCTGGGAAGCGCCCGCCCCGGCCAGACCCGCTGTGACGGCGCCAATGGAGAAATCATCCATAAAGAAAGGCCCCAGGGCGTGGATCCGGTGCAGCGCATCTTCCTGAAACTCCGGGCAGCAGATCCATACCATGTTTACCTTATTGGTAAAGAGCAGGGGGCCTTCTCCCCCGGCCAGGGCGGACCCCAGATCCGTCCCTTCCCGGGAGAGGGCAAAGAGTTCTTCTGCCAGCCTTTCCTCTTCCGTTTCGGTCCCCAGGCAGTAAAAATCACTGTCATAGCTTCTGAGAAAGAGTTTGTGGCAGGCAGAGAGCATTCCCTGAAAGAGCTGCAGTTTTTCTGCTGTGGCCAGGTCTGTCATGTTCTTCCCTCCGATTAAAAGAATATCCGCTTTGGCGGCGGCTTTATATCATATTTTCGCTTTTATTTCAGTTAATCAGCTTTCATGAAAAAAGTCAATCCAATTTACTGAAAACAGGACGAATTTATTATATTACATACTCTTCCTCTCTGTTAAACTTCGCTTATCAAAAAACAAACCAAGGAGGTGCTCACATGAACAATTCAGACAAAGTAGGTTTCCGGGAGATCTTCGGAACCGCGACCATGGGACTGACCGACGGTATGGCGGCTGCCCTGATGACATCCTTTTTCCTGCTCTATCTCACGGACTACGCGGGCCTGGGATCCTTCGGCGCCGTCGTAGGCTCCAGCGTGCTTCTCTTCTCCCGTATCTTTGACGCGGTCAACGATCCCATCGAAGGCTGGATCATGGACCGGGCCAAGGTGGGAAAATACGGCAAGTACAAGCCCTTCATCATTCTCTCCATCCTTACGGCCCTTGTGGGCGTGGGCGCTCTCTTTTTCATTCCCGAAGGCGTAAGCCCGGTCATCGCCGTGATCTGGGTCATCTTCTTCTATCTTCTCTACGACATTGGGTCTTCCTTCTACGCCCCCAACCTGATCTTCCGCACCCTGACCCTGGATCAGAACGAGCGCGGAAAGCTGCTGATCGCCCCCCGTGTGGTCTCCATGATGACAGGCATGATCACCGCCGTCCTGATCGCCATGGTCACAGGCGTCAACAACGTGGTCGGAAACATGCATACCTCCTTCGGCCTTGTGGTGGTGGGGCTTCTCCTTGTCACCTCGGTCATCTCCCTCATCGGCATCGGTATGATCCGGGAGCGGCATCATGCCCAGCGGGAAGAGGATGAACAGGCAAAGATTACAGATATCTTCAAACTCCTTAAGGAGAACGACGCCATCCGCATCAACGTTACCGCCGCCCTCTTCTCCGGCTTTATCTGGACCTTCCTCTTTGCCACCATGCTCTACTATATCAAGTGGGGCCTCTGCGCGGATCTGGCCACCGGCGTGGTGGACAATGGAAAATACGCCCTTTACTCCGGCATCGCTTCCATGCTGATGTTCCTTCCTCTTTTGGGCGGCACCATGATCGCCGCTCCCATCATGAAGAAGATCGGCGATCCCATGAAGTTCATCCGGATCCTGCTGCTGGCCCAGGCCATCCCCTGCGGCGTCCTCTTCCTGCTGCAGATCCTGGGCGTGCTAGGAAAAATGCCATGGCTTTTCCTGATCTGCGCCGCCGTCACCACCACGGCCGTGGGCATGGGCTATATCCCCGGCTCCACGGTGGATATCGAGATCATGGACTATGAGATCTATAAGAACGGCAAGGACCGCTCCGGCCTCTGCAACGCCCTCAACCGCTTTATCAATAAGGCCCAGAACGCTGTCGGCGCAAGCGTCGTTGGCTTCATGCTGGCAGGCATCGGCTACGTGGTGGACTCCGAGACAGGCGACTTTGCGGGCGACCTGAGCCGCATGCCGGTCATGCTCAACTGGTTCATCGTGATCATGGGCCTGATCCCCTTCGTACTGGGCATCATCGCCTACCTGATCGAGCGCCGCTATCCCATCACCAACGAAGTGCGCTCAAAGATGCGGGAGAGCCTGCACAAAGCAGAAGAAAAGTAAGAAAGGCTGCCGGGCGGGGGACGGCCCTCCGCCCTTTCGGAAAGGAGCATATATGAGTTTTTCCAAAGATTTTTTATGGGGCGCGGCCAGCGCCGCGGCCCAGGTAGAAGGCGCCTGGAATGAAGACGGCAAATGTCCCAGCATCTGGGACGCAGCCGGGGACCATATCCAGGGCGGTCAGGACTGCCACAGAGCCTGCGACCATTACCACAGATATAAGGAAGACGTGGCCCTGATGAAGGAACTGGGACTGAAAAGCTACCGCTTCTCCGTCTCCTGGCCCCGGATCATGCCGGAAAAGGGCGTAGTCAATCAGAAGGGGATCGAATTCTATCAGAACCTGATCTCGGAGCTGGAAAAAGCCGGGATCGAGCCTCTGGTGACCCTCTACCACTGGGATCTGCCCCTCTGGGCCCACGAGGAAGGAGGCTGGCCCGCCCCCGGAATCATCGATGCCTACCTGGACTATGTCAAAGTGGTGGTAGATGCCCTTTCGGACCGGGTGCAGTACTGGATGACCTTCAACGAACCCTCCGTCTTTATCATGCTCTCCTACGCCCTGGGCAGCTTTGCTCCCTTTATAAGTGATCCCCAGGCCTGCATGAAAGCCCTGCGCCATATGCTGCTATCCCACGGAAAGGCCGTGAAACTGATCCGGGAGACCGCGAAAAAGACGCCGAAGATCGGCCTGGCCATGGCAGCCACCACTTACATTCCCCGCAGCGAGGATGCCGCAGGCCTTGCGGATGCGGCTGAAAAATCCTTTCTCTCCCAGGTGGGCGAAGGCAGCAATGCCCTGTATATGGACCCCATCGCCCTGGGAAAGGCCAGCCCCATGACGGCCGGAATCCTCAGTGAGGAGGATCTGAAGATCATTTCCGAGCCCATGGATTTCGTGGGCGTAAACGTCTATCAGCCCTCCAACCCCCTGCTGGACAAGGAAGGCTACGACACGGAAAAACTGCCCAAAACCATGCTGGACTGGGTCATCGACGGACGCTGCCTCTACTGGACCATAAGGCAGTACTGGGAGCGCTACCATCTGCCCGTCATGGTGACGGAAAACGGCATGGCAAACCCCGACGAAGTGGGCGAAGACGGTCATGTCCATGACGAGATCCGCAGGACCTTCCTCCACGACTTTATCGCCAGCATGAAGCGGGCCGCGGACGAGGGCATCCCGGTGCTGGGCTATCAGCACTGGAGCATCATGGACAACTTTGAATGGTGCAGCGGCTACGGCCCCCGCTTCGGCCTGATCCATGTAGACTATGACACCCAGAAACGGACCATCAAGGATTCTGCCAGGTATTACGCCCGGATCATCGAATCCAACGGAGAAAAACTGTGAAAACCATTTCCTTTAATACAGACTGGACCTGCAGCGGCGTGCCCGTAACCCTGCCCCACGACGCCCAGATCAGGGAAAAGCGGGGGGCAGACGTCGGGGGCGGCGGCCACGGCTATTTTCCCGGAGGGATCTATACCTATGAAAAGGTCTTTGCCGCTCCTGCGGAGTGGGAAGGAAAGACTGTCCTGGCAGAGTTCGAGGGCGTCTATAAAAACGCCTCCGTTTCCCTGAACGGAAAGGAGCTGGTCTTCCATCCCTACGGCTATACCGGCTTCTTTGCCGAGCTGACAGATATCCAGATCGGCCAGGATAATACCCTGACCGTCAGGGCGGACAATTCGAAGCTCCCCAACTCCCGCTGGTACTGCGGCGCCGGCATCTACCGGCCCGTATGGCTGCACATATGCGAAAAAGAAGGCCTTCGCCCGGAGAGCGTAAAAATATCCACCCTTTCCCTGGATCCCGCCGTCATACGGATTGAAAGTCCCGCAGCGGTAACGGCCGACGTGGACGGTATCCGGGGCCGGGGCACGGACTTTACCCTGACCATCCCTGACGCGGCCCTCTGGAGCGATGAAGATCCGCATCTTTATACCGCCAGGATCACCGCCGGGGAAGGGGACACCATGGAGATCCCCTTCGGCATCCGTCAGATCACCTGGTCGAACAGAGGCCTTTTTATCAACGGAAAAGAGACCCTTCTCCGCGGGGGCTGCGTCCACCACGACAGCGGCATCCTGGGAGCCGCCACTTATGCCGAAAGCGAGGAGCGCCGGGTCAGGATCCTGAAGGAGAACGGCTTCAATGCCATCCGGTCTTCCCATAACCCTGCCTCAAAAGCCCTCCTGGATGCCTGCGACCGGCTGGGCATGTATGTCATGGACGAGGCCTTCGACATGTGGTACAACCGCAAGAACCCCTATGACTACGGCCTGGACTTTGAAAAGAACTGGCAGGCCGATACGGCTGCCATGGTACGGCGGGACTTCAATCACCCCTCTGTCATCCTTTACTCCATAGGCAACGAAGTAGCGGAGCCGGCCGAAAAAAGAGGCCTGGAGACAGGACGGAAGCTTATTGAGCTTTGCAGGAGCCTGGATCCCACCCGCCCCGTCACCTGCGGCACCAATCTCATGATCATCGGCCGGGCCGCGGGAGGAAAGGGCATCTATCAGGACGGCCAGCAGACCACCGGCGGCGGAGAAGGAAAAGCAGAAAAGGAGGGGCAGAACGCTTCTCTCATGTTCAACATCATGGCCTCCTTCGTGGGATCCGGCATGAACAGGGGAGGAAACTCAAAAAAGGTGGACGCCCTGACAACGCCCTTCCTGGACCTTCTGGATATCGCGGGCTACAATTACGGCTCCGGCCGCTATCCCCTGGAGGCAAAGGCCCATCCGGACCGGGTCATCTTCGGGTCGGAGACCTTCCCCCAGGACATCTGGAAGAACTGGCAGATGGTAAAGAAGTACCCCTATCTGGTGGGCGACTTCATGTGGACCGCCTGGGACTATCTTGGCGAAGCCGGCATAGGCGCCTGGAGCTATACCGGCGGCATGCCCTTCAACCGGCCTTACCCCTGGCTCCTGGCAGGGGCCGGGGTGATCGACATCCTGGGCATTCCGGACGGCAGCTGTAAGTATGCCTCCACGGTCTGGGGCCTGGAGGATCGGCCTGTGATCGCGGTGCGCCCAGTCAATCATCCGGGGGTGCGGGTATCCAAATCCGTATGGAGAGGCACCAACGCCATCCTCTCCTGGAGCTGGTCCGGGTGTGACGGCAACAAGGCCCTGGTGGAGGTCTACTCCGATCAGGACCGGGTGGAGCTTTTCTTAAACGGCAAAAGCCTTGGAAAGAAAAAGGTAAAGAAATGCCGGGCGGTCTATAAGACCAGGTACGTCCCCGGCACCCTGACCGCTGTCTCTTATGACGCCGGCGGCCGGGAGACAGGGCGATCCAGCCTTTCTTCCGCAAAAGGCACCCTTGAAATCGCCGTGCGGCCGGAGAAAGAACAGGCAAAGCCCGGTGAAATTGTGTATGTTCCTGTCAATATCGAAGGCTCTGACGGGACCGTGGAATCCTCCGCCGACCGCGCCCTTACCGTCACCGTAGAGGGCGGCGAGCTTCTGGCTTTCGGATCCGCCAATCCCTGCACAAAGGAACAGTACCATACCGGGTCCTTCCGGACCTATTACGGGAGGAGCCTTGCCATCGTCCGCGCGGGAAAGGAAGGCGCCTTTACCGTCACCGCTTGGGACGGCAAATCCTCCGCATCAGCCCGGGTGGCTATTACAGCGGAGAAATAAAACCGAAAGAAACCAAATTGCTCCTCTCCTAATGGTCCCGGAACGCAGACAGACACAGGGGGTCCCCTGTGTCTGTCTGCATGTCCCGGATCCTTTTTCAGGATACCTTATTCTTCCTTTTTCTCTTCCATTGCCATGACCTTTTCGTAGTCCACCGTAAAGCGCTTTTTGTCCGAATCCCCGGTCAGTTCCTTTCCCAGGCACAAATTGTCTGCCAGGGCGGCCATCTTTTCCGCGATCTTTCCCGCGTCGCACACTGCCGTTCCTGTCATCTTCCTTCCCTGGATCAGTTCCCTGCCCATATAGGTCCCGTCGATCCCGAATACGGGAATGGTGGTGCTTTCGTCATCTCCCAGGTTATAGCCCGCGGCGTTCAGGGCCTGCACGGCTCCCTCCGCCATCTGGTCGCTGTTGCAGATGACCAGTTCGATCATGTTTCCCTTTTCCTCGTTATAGAGGGCCAGATTGGTCTCCATGTAGTCCCTGACGGAAAAAGCCGACCAGGTCTCCGTCAGGTCCAGCTGGTAGCCGTAGGAATTGCTCTCGTCAAAATAGGTCAGGGCCGGATAGCCTGCCTCCGTCAGGACGGAAGAAGCATTCTCCACGCTGGTCCTGGTCCGCAGGTCCGCCTTCTCGGACAGGTTGTCTCCCTTGAAGAGAGCATAGGAAATCCGTCCGTCGCCGTTAAGATCCAGATCGCTGTAATGGTCCCTGACATACTCTCCGATCATTTCTCCCTGGACACGGCCGGCCGCTCTGACGGAAGGTCCCACAAAGGCCGTATTGTCATAGTGGTCCAGGATCAGTCCCTGTTCATCTCTCAGCTCGATCTCCCTGTAGAAAAAGATCACGGGAACGCCCTGGTCCGCAGCGGCCCTGCAGATCTCTTCCGCTTCGTTGGAATAGCCTTCATCCACCAGTTCCACCATCAGGACATCGGTGCCCTTCTCTATGGCAGATACGGCCTGCTGCAGCTGCAGGTCAAAATCGCCCCCGGCTTCATACTCGTCCGCTTTGACGTCAATGGCTTTCAGCTTCTCGCGCAGATGTCCCGCGATGGCCCTGGTCTTGGCGTCTTCCAGGGAATCGTAAAGCACCGCAGCCTTCAGCGCCCTGCGCTCAGGCTCCGCATCCTCTTCCACCTTTCCCTGGGCTGCCATTTCTTCGGCGGCCTGCTCCGCCTTCTCCTGGGCATTTTCCTGGGCCTTTTCCGTGACCGCGCTGCAGCCTGAGGCCTGGAAGGCAAGGAGTACAGATATGATAAGTGCGGTGATCCGGTGTCTCATAGGTCACTCTCCCCATAGAAGCCTGTCAGCTGCCCTGACGGCCGATGCAAAGGCCCGGATCTTTTCGGGATCCTTGCCTTTTCTGTCTTTATATTCCACGCCGGAGGATACATCCACCCCGAAGGGACGGACCCGCAGAACGGCTTCCTCCGCATTCCCGGCGTCAAGGCCGCCTGCCAGAAAGAAGGGCTTTCCGGGATCCTGCATCTTTTTCAGAAGGTCCCAGTCGAAGCTCTTTCCGCTTCCCGGAAGGACCGCATCAAACACAAAGGCCGTGATGCGGGGATCCTCCCTGTATTTTACAGCCTGGTCCATGTCTTTTACATTGAAGGCCTTCCATACGGGGACCCGTGAGGCCGAAAGGGCTTCCTCCGTCAGGCTGCCGTGGATCTGCAGGATGGAAAAGCCCGCCCCGCAGGCCTCCCGGACCTGGTCCGGAGAGGGGGATACCATGACCGCTGCCGGCAGGACTTCCCCTTCCAGGGCCCTTATGATCTCCCCGGCCCTTTCCGTATCGATGCAGCGCCTGCTGGAAGGAAAGAACAGGACCATGCCCGCATAGTCTGCCCGGATTTCCTTCAGATAAGCCGCTTCGGCGGGGTCTGTCAGTCCGCAGATCTTGATCTTCGTGTTCATGCAAGTTTTTCTTTGATCTCTTCCAGTCTGCCGATCACTTCGTCCATGGCTTCCCTGGACCTGGTCAGGGCTTCGATCTGGGCGGCGGTCACCTTTGCCACCTGTTTCCTGGCGGCGATGTCGTCCTTTAAGGTCTCGGTCTCGGCGCGCATTTCTTCCATGCTGATCTCCAGCCCTGTCTTTTCTTCCTGAAGAGATCCAAGCTCCTCATTCAGGCCGGCGATCTCACCCGTCAGACCTTCCTTCTCCTTCTGCAGGGCGGCGATCCTTGCGCTCAGTTCCGCGGCCGTCTGTCTGGCCTGCTCCCTGCCCTGTTCCAGCTCTTTTTTCAGCCGGTCCAGTTCATCCTGCTGCTCACCGATCAGCTCCTGGGCCGCCTCCATTTCTTCGTCCATCTTCTTCCGGGCGGCTTCCATCTTCTGACGGTCCTCCTCCCGGGCTCTGGCAAACTGCTCCCGCAGACGGGCCTTCTCGGCATCCACCAGCTTCTGGCGGTCCTGTCTCTCGCTCTCTATGGTCTCCTTCAGAGAAGTCTCCATATCGGCATAGGCCTTTGAGGTCTCCGCCCTGAGGGCAGAAAGCTTCCTGTCTGCCTCCTGACGGATCTCGCGGACCTGCCTGGCATGCTCCATGTCGATGGAGGCCAAGCGTCCCTTCAGGGAAGTGATCTCTTTCTTGTCCGCCTCCCTGGCCTGTTCCATGGCCTGGGCGGCGTTCCTTCTGGTCTCATCCAGGTCTGCGGCCGCCTTCTCCCTGACAGAGGAGAGCTCTGCCGCGGCAGCTTCCCGGATCTCCCTCAGCTGCACGGCATGGGAGGCCTTTGTCTGGTTCAGCTCTCTGGCGGAGGATTCCTCCAGGTCCCTGTAGGCTGCGTCTGCCCGGTCTCTGGTCTCCTTCAGCTCTGCAGCGGCCGTCTGTCTGGTATCCTGCAGTTCCTGCTTCAGAGAAGTGAGTTCTTCCCCCACTTCCTCTCTGGCCTGCTGTCGGATGCCGTCCATGCGTCTTTCCAGTTCCGCGACTTTGTCCTGCTCCTTGAAATAATCATCTGCCAGGTTCAGCTGCAGCATGATATTCTTCATATCTTCCGTCAGCTTCCAGTAGTTGGAATCGTCATGAAAGCTTTTGCGCTTTCCGTTCAGATAGGCAGCCACCTTCTGCATGTATTCTTCGCTCTCGCCGGACAGGACCAGGGTCCTGCCCCCTATGGTGATCTTGATGTCTTTCAGTTCGCTCATTGATCTTTTAACCTGAGGTCCGCAGATACAGACCTCCTTTTTCCTTCCTTAGTCTGTGGTCCGGGCGTCAGAAATTCCTCCTGACTTCCTGGAGCCTTGCAATGACCGCGTCCATTTTTGCCTTGGACTGGGTCAGGGCATCGATCTCCTTTGCGGTCATTTCGCATAAGGTTTTTCTCTGGGCCAGCTCCGCCCTTGCCCTGTCGGCGCTGTCCTGGGCATTCTTCACATCCCGGGAAAGTCTCTGCTCCTTGTCCTTTATGGCTGCCCTTTCCTTCTCCAGGGTCTCTTCCGCTTCCGAAGTCCTGGTCTTCTCCTTCTGAAGAGATGCCTGGAGCTGCTTCATAATGGTCTGGGTCCCTGTCAGCTGGGTCTTTGTCTCGCTCAGCTGCTTTTTCAGGGATTCGATCTCCAGGATGTTGTCATCCTGGGACTGATGCAGGGCCCTCTCCAGCTCCTGCCGGCTCTCTTCCCTGACCTCTTCCAGCTCTTTGACATGGGCCTCCTTCATGGCTTCGATGGTTTTGTCCAGCTTCTCTCCCCGTTCCCTGGCCTTGAAATAGTCATCCGCCAGGTTCAGCTGGATCATGATATTCTTCATATCCTCGGGCAGGGTCCAGAATGAGGAATCCTCGTTGAAGCTGTTCCTCTTGCCGTTCAGGTATTCCGCCACCTTCTGCATATATTCGGCGCTTTCACTGCCGCTTAAAGTGATCGTGCGTCCGCCGATCTTGATCTTGGTATCGTTGGCCATTTTCTTTCCTTTTCACATGGGTGTGCGTTTCTTGGAATCTTCTATCCTAATATATGATACAAAGACTCAAAAAGCAACCTGCCGCCCTTCAGACTTGAGGCCCCTGAATGCTTTCGCAAGGCACATGCCAAGAAGGGCCGCAAAAGCCAGGATCGCCCATGCCAGGGCCCCGGACCTGTCGCCTGTCGCAGGAACAGACCGGGTCTTATCCGTCTTTTTGCCCTCTTTCCCTGCCTTTTCTCCGGCGCTGCTGTCTTTCTTCCCGCTGTCCTTCCCGGAAGCGCCTCCCTGGGGCTTTGTGATCTTCAGAACAAAAGGTTCGGAGTATAGATAATATTCCCCAAGGTTCTCTCCTTCGATGTCAATGGAAGTCCTGAAGCGCCAGATCATAAGGCCGGCCCCCTCTCCCAGATCCTGCAGACGGACGAGGTCAGCCTCTTCCAGAGTCTTCTCTTCTCCCTTCCGGGTAATGCCCACCGGCTTTTTCACCTGTTTTTCCGATAAGACTGTCTGATCTCCGCCGGAGATCTCCACAAGCAGATCGGAGCCGTGCCAGGCAAAGTCTGTGGTCAGGCCGGTCACGGCCTTCAGATAATCCCTGGCGAAGTCCCCGGCCAGGAAATAGGTCCAGGGCCAGATGGTCTGTCCCCTGTGGCGGATGGCGCTCATAAGCTCGTCCGGGCACCAGTCCTGAGCAGGATTGAAGGTGGCGTTCCACCGGTCCGTCTCCCCGAGAAGGACCTTCAGCGCCGCTGAGAGGCCTTCTTCTTCCAGGATGGGCCCGTATTCGGGATACTGGACCTCTGTAAAAGTCCCCATGCCCAGGGCTCCTATGGAGATCTCGGGATAATCCCTGTAAATGGCGTCCAGGATCTCCTTATTGAATGTAATGGTAAAGAACTGGTCCCAGGCGTCACAGGAGTCCACCATTTCCTTATATACGGGAATGATGGCGGGATCATAGCTCTTGATCTCCGTATCGTGGATCAGGCCTGTGCCCTTGAAGGCTTTTATGTATTCCTCCAGGGTCGGCAGGGTATAGACTTTTTCCTCCTCCTGGCCGTAAAGGGTCCCGTAACGGACAAACTCGCCGGCCACTTCATTGTTTTCTATGATCTTCTCCCATACCAGAGGATGCTTCAGAAGCTCCTCGAAGCTGTATGCCTCGATCATGACACTCTGCCCGTCTTCGTCTTCATCCTCAAGGTCCATGAGACGGCCCGGGATATCGTCATGATAAATGAAGAGTACGCCGTCTGAACTCAGGTGAATGTCGTTCTCCACCGAATCGGCTCCCTCTCTGAAGGCGCCCATGGCGGAATCCAGGGTATTCTCCACGTACCGGGAAGGATCTCCCCTGTGTCCGATCACAAAGGGAATGCGCAGGAGGGAGGGAAGCTCATCCTGAAAGAGTTCTTCCGCGCTGACGGCGGGACCGAAATCATCCACCAGGACCCCGTTGACGCCCCTGGTATACAGGGTGACCAGGGACTTTAAGTCCGTGTCCGCCTGTACCCAGACCGTGGAGGCCAGGGACTGGAGCAGACGCACGTTTTCACGGGTGGCCGCCTCCTGAGAAAGAAGGAGCACCTTGCCGTGGGCTCCGTTGGTGGAGGCGGCCATGTCCAGAAGGGTCTCTCTGTCAGGGTTCTTTACGCCGGTATAATCCAGCATGCCCCTTACATGCACAAGATCTGCCACGTCCTTTACCAGATCCCTGCTCCCGGGCTCCGAGACCACAAAGCAGTCCAGGAGGCCGAAGCCGGAGATCCATTCCTTCAGGTTATCCGCCGTTTCCCTGTCCCTTATATAAAAGGCGGGGATCACGGAAGGAGCCGTGGCGTCCACGTAGGCGTCCAGATCGTCGGAAAGAAGTTTTCCGTTCCTGTCATATACCTTCAGTTCCCTGTCCAGCCATACAAAAGCCGTGGCGGGGCGTTTCTCCTCTCCCGCTAT
Organism: uncultured Lachnospiraceae bacterium; assembly: GCA_946614165.1. Classification (GTDB taxonomy): domain Bacteria; phylum Bacillota; class Clostridia; order Lachnospirales; family Lachnospiraceae; genus CAG-791. The sequence continues at coordinate 54,198 of CAMOGQ010000002.1, read as the reverse complement.
TTCCAGGGCGCTCTGGTCAGCCTTCCACGCTATGGTGGCGGCCATAGGCCAGGAGGTCTCCGGTTCGTAGACCCGGGAATAGGGAAGGGTCACTCTGGGAATGGCTTCGGTCTCTTTTTCTCCGCAGAGCCCACAGATCCTGACGCGTTCACCTTCACCGGCCTTGGTGGCTTCCCTGACCATTTCCCATTCCCCCCATTGGTGGGCGTCCGGGTCCTTCAGCGTATAATGCTGGATATGAGAAGGATCTCCCAGACATACGCGGGTGACTTCGCCGTCCTGAATACAGGTGGGCTCTGTCCTTATCTCGTTATCATAATCCCAGTCATGCTCGCAGACGATCTCTCCCGCAAAGACCAGGCCCGCATCGTCTACGTACAGAGGCTTTATTTCAACAGGGCCGAAATCTCCTCCCTTAAAAAAGGTGATCGTTATGTCCCGGTCAAAGACATAGCCCTCTGTCGTTTCCAGCCTGATCCAGGGCGTATAGACCTGATCTCCCTCAAATTTCTCTGTCTGGGGCGTATAGGAATCGGCACTGCAGGAAAGTGCCCAGTGGACTTCCGCCACTTCAACGCCGTCCGTGTAGGAATAACCTTCGGGATCCTGCGGCAGATAGCCGCAGACGGGCGTATCGACGTCCACCTCGGCCCCGGAGACCAGTTTCATCTCCGTTTTAGGAGAGGGCGCCGCAAGAGCCGGGGCCTTTTCCTCTCCGGCCTCCTCATCCCCTGTCCCTTCTTCCTTCTCTTCTTCGGGCAGGGGCCCGGCCGGGAAATTGTCAGAGGATGGCTCCTCTGCCTGCGCGGCAGTTTCGTCTGTTTTGTCTGTTTCCTCTATCTTCCCCTCTGCATCTCCGAAAGCCTCTGCTTCCGTTTCCCTTTCTTCCTTTTCCTCCGGGACTGCCGCTTCCTGCGCCGCCGGCTCTGTCTGTTCCGGCAGATCTGCCGCGCTGACAGGCAGAGACTGCATAAGAAGCAGAAGGGCCAGAATAATTCCCATCTTTTTCTTCATAGCTTCCTCTCCGTAAATGGCTGTAAACCTTATTTCATACCATTTTATCACCGCAGGCCGCAAAGTGTACCCCGAAAGAGATCCCCTCCTCAAAAAACCGGGGCCCTTCATGAATCTCATGAAAGGCCCCGGTCTTATGTATATTTTCCTGCAGAATATATGTACGGCGAAAGGATCATCCTTCCCCGGGAAGGATGCCCAGCTCCCTGAGGACCTGGGACGCCTCGCTGACAGGGATGATCTCCAACTGGTCTTTGACCTCCTGGGCCACGTCCCTCAGGTCGTCCTCGTTCTCTTCCGGAATGAAGACCTTCCTGACGCCGGCTCTCTGGGCCGCCATCAGCTTTTCGGGCAGGCCTCCGATGGGGTTGACGCCGCCCTGGAGAGAGATCTCTCCGGTCATGGCCGTATCGGGCCTGACCGGGATCCCCGTGATCAGGGAGGAAAGCGCCGTGGTCAGGGTAATGCCCGCCGAAGGCCCGTCCTTGGGGGTGGAGCCGTCCGGCACATGGATATGAAGGTCGTTCGTTTCAAAGACTTCCGCCCTGTCGGGGAACATGGACTTGACCAGGCTGACGGCGATCCGGGCCGACTCCTTCATCACGTCCCCCAGCTGGCCGGTGATGGTCAGGCGCCCGCTGCCCTTTGTCAGCAGGGTCTCGATATAGAGGATCTCGCCGCCAACGGCCGTCCAGGCAAGGCCTGTCACGATGCCGGGCTTTGCGGTCTCCTTCACTCTTCCGTGGCGCATGGGACGGATATCCAGGAAATCCCTGAGCCTGTCCTCCGTGACCTCCACCGGGCCTTCATGGCCCCTGACCAGTTCCACGGCGGCGGACCTGCACAGGGTATCCATGCGCTTTTTCAGTCCCCTGACGCCGCCTTCCCTGGTATATTCGGAAATGATGGTCTCCAGGACCTGGTCGCTGACGGACAGGTTCTCTTCCTTGATACCCACGGCCTTCATGGCCTTGGGAAGCAGATGCCTTCTGGCGATCTGCAGCTTTTCCGCAGGGGTGTAGCCCTGGAACTGAATGACTTCCATACGGTTGAGCAGGGGCTCGGGGATGGTATCCACCGAATTGGCCGTGCAGATGAACATGACCCCGGACAGATCATAGGGCACGTTCATGTAGTGGTCGGTGAAGGTCCCGTTCTGCTCGGGATCAAGCACCTCCAGCAGGGCACTGGCCGGGTCTCCGTTGTAGGAAGCGCCCAGCTTGTCCACCTCGTCCAGGACCATGACCGGGTTGGAAACGCCGCTCTTGGAAATTCCGTCCATGATCCTGCCAGGCATAGCCCCGATATAAGTCCTTCTGTGGCCCCGGATATCCGCCTCGTCCCGGACGCCGCCCAGAGAGACTCTGACGTACTTGCGCTGCAGGGCCCTGGCGATGCTCTGGCCGATACTGGTCTTGCCGGTGCCGGGAGCGCCCACGAACAGAAGGATGGAACCTGCCTGCTGGCCCTTGAGGTTCATGACCGCGATCTGCTGGATGATCCTCTTCTTGACCTTTTCCAGGCCGAAATGATCCTCCTCCAGAACAGCTTCCGCCTCGTCCAGATCGATGTCTCTGGCCTTTTCCTTCTTCCAGGACAGGCCGGTCAGGAAATCCAGGTAGTCATAGAGCATGCCGTACTCGGCGCTGTTCTGCCCCTCCTGCTTGAGCCGGTTCATGACCTTGTCGGCTTCCTTCCGTGCCGTTTCGTTCATGCCCGACTCCTCGATTCTGATCTCCAGCTTCCGGAGATCCGTCACGTTCTCGGGATGCATGTCGTCCAACTGCTTCTGCAGATATTCGATCTGCTTTTTGATGGCGGATTCCCGGTAGATCTTCTGATAGTCCTCCTCCTGGGCGGAGGAAGCCTCGCTCTGGATCCTGTTCATCTCCAGGTTCTCATAGATCATGCGCTCCATCATGTCGGTCCGCTTTGCCAGGGAATCCTCGGCAATGACGTCATATTTCTCCTGGGGAGAGTTCATCATCCAGGGAGACAGGGCCGCCGCCACTTCGCCGATGGTGGTCCACTGGGCGATCATGCCCCGCATGGTCTGGCCCCACTGGTAGCCCTCCGTGAACTGGGCCAGAGCGCTTTTCGCCTCCCTGAGCCTTTCCGCGTAGGTGGTCCTGTCCAGATCGTCGATGTCGGCCCTTCTGGAAATGGACAGATCGATGCTGTGGTCCTTGTAGACCACCACCGAATTGATATTGATCCTGTTCCTGATCCGGATCACGATATAGCCGTCGTCGTTCACGTCGGTGATGGAACCGGCCAGGCCGATCTTCCGGAAGCTGTCGTTGGTCAGGTCCTCCCTGGCCTGCTCCTCCTTCATATAGATCAGATAGACCTTTTCTTCTCTGACAGGGCTCTTGCCCGTCATGTTCTGATAATAGGCAGTCTGGATATAGACGTTGGAATCCGGAACCGCCAGTATATTGTAAATGGGTAATGCTGCCATAGTTTTGCTCCTTTTTTTTACTGGGTCCGGGCCGCGGGGCCCGGAAATGCCTTAACAAATGAAAAGGCGGCGTTTCTGAGGAGGATTATATCACCTGTTTTTCACTTTGTCAGCACTCTTTATTAAAGAGTGCTAATTAAATTGTAAAAAATTTATTAATCCTCAATCGAACCGATCCAAAAGGAAGGTATCATAAAAAGCCGGAGCGGCAGCATCTGCTGCCGCTCCGGCCCTGGATCTTTCTTTTTGGAACGGTCCAGTCTGAGCGCTTTATTCCATGGCGCTCATGGCGTTCTCGTAATACATAGGCTCTCCTCCGTCCACTCTCACCTGCATGCCTTCTCCCTCCGGAAGAATGACCACCGGGACAGTCTCATCGTTTTCTCCCTGCAGATCACCGTTTAATCCTTCGCCAAAATCCGTCAGGGTGCCTTCATAGTAGGCTCCGCCGATCAGGATCTCCACGAAAAAGCCTCCTTCTTCCTCCATAATAGTCAGGGTATCGTCTTCTTCATTGACATAGTAGCCGTCGAAGCCGTTGCCCTCTCCATCCTTTACAAAGAAATGGTCCTCATAATCGTTGGCGGAATCCTTCCAGAGCAGCCTGTCTCCGGACTTGCTCAGGGACCCGTCCGTTGTGGTCTCATCCAATTCCTCATCCGTTCCGTCTTCCTTCGCCATATGGAGATAGTGCCTTGCGCTGTCATAGTTCAGGCTTCCCATGGCAGGATCGTAGGTGCCTGTGATCTCCCAGACAGCTGTCTCAAAGGCGCTCCCGCCCCAGTAGATCATTGCCGTGCAGGACCCGTCCTCATTCATGCTGATCTCCATCTGGGCGCGCCCGCTGGTCTCATCCTGCCAGTTGCCCTCCAGATCCATCTCTCCGGTGACCTGATCCAGGAAATCGTCTTCCATGGTCTGGGCGTCGGACAGCATGTCTTCCGCCATCTGGTCTGTCTCCTGTGCAAGCTCCTGCCCCATGGCATCCTGCTCTTCTTCTGTCATCTGCCCGTTTCCGGAATCATTCTGTGCTGCGGGCTTTGCTGCCCCGCAGGCAGTCACTGCTGTCATGGCAGCTGCCATAAGGCAGGCCGCAAATACTTTCTTTTTCATATCGATTCTCCTGTTCTGTATATCGGATCTCCCCTGCCGGGGATTCCTTTTATTACAGGCCCTGCGTCATAACGCCATGTTAAGGAATTTTAGGAATTAATTTCCTTCTTTCCCGGCCTTTCTGCCTTATATTTATATCAGACAGGATATGGCCATGCAAAGCAGATCCTGTTAAGGCGCCCTTACAAAAACGGTTGACAGAATCCCTTTTAATTGTTAACATCATTGTCATCACAAGGTTGACAATCAAGAGAGGAAACTGCATTATTGAAAGCAAAAGATATGGTCCTCTGCGCACTGTGCGCATCGCTTACCTGTATACTGGCACCCGTGTCCGTTCCCACACCGGGCGGAGTGCCCGTCTCACTGGCCACCTTTACCGTCATGCTCTCGGGCCTGCTGCTGGGTGAAAAACTGGGAACCATGAGCCAGCTAATCTACATTCTCCTGGGCTGCGCGGGTCTTCCCGTTTTTGCCGGCTGGACCGGCGGCATCGGCCTGGTCCTGGGCATGACCGGAGGCTACATCCTGGGCTACCTTTTCCTGGCATTCTTTACAGGATTTTTCTATTTTCATATGGGTAAAAAGAAGACCGGCGGCGAGAGATACTTCTGGATGATCCTGGGCATGGCATCAGGGACCCTGGTCCTCTATGCCTTCGGCACCGTCTGGTTCATGCATGTCACAGGCATGGATCTGGCCGCCTCACTGGCTGCCTGCGTCCTGCCCTTCCTGGCCGGGGACGCTGTCAAGATCGCAGCGGCAGCGGCTCTCTCCGGTCAGATTGAGAAGGCTCTGGCCCATGTGTGAGAAAGCTCCCCTGCCCCTCCGCCCCCACCACGGTCTCTGTTTTCAGAACTTCGTGGGCAGAGGCTACAGCGACGAATTTACCCTTTCTCTGAGCCGGATCCGTGACAGCCTTATAAAGGATCCGGACACAAAAGTGGTCCTGACCCTGGGAACGGACAGGGTCTGCGATGCCTGTCCCAACAGAAAGGGAAAGACCTGCTCTTCCCCCAGACCTTCTCTTTTTGACCGGAAGGTCCTTTCCATGACCGGTCTGTCTCCGGGGCAGATCCTTCCCTGGAAAGAATTCCTGACCCTGACAGAGCCCCTGAACAGGAGCCGCCTGGAAGAATGCTGTCCGGGATGTCAGTGGCTTCCTCTCTGCCTTTCCCTGCAGGGAAAAACAATTACCTAAGGCTTTTCCGGGCCCTCCCCAGAAAGCAGCCGCCCTGTCCCCGTACCCCAGGGTACCCGGACAGGGCGGCTTTTTTCTCTTCTTTTATACTTTCTTTACGGAATCACTCTTCTATGGCTTCCAGTGCCTGCCTGAGGTCGGCGATCAGATCTTCCTTGTCCTCCAGGCCGCAGGACATGCGGATCAGGCCTGCGGGAACGCCGGCTTCCACCAGCTGCTGATCGGTCAGCTGACGGTGGGTGGAGGTGGCGGGATTGAGGCAGCAGGTCCTGGCATCCGCCACATGGGTCTCGATGGCCGCCAGCTTCAGATTCTTCATGAACTTCTCGGCAGCGGGCCTTCCGCCCCTGAGCTCGAAGGAAACTACGCCGCAGCCTCCGTTGGGCATGTATTTTCTGGCTGTTTCATAGTACTTGTTGCCCGGAAGACCGGAATAGTTGACATAGGTGACCTGGGGCTGGGCCTGCAGGAACTCTGCCACGGCCTGGCCGTTTTCCACATGTCTGGGCATACGGACATGTAGGGATTCCAGGCCCAGATTCAGATAGAAGGCGCTCTGAGGAGACTGGATGGAACCCAGATCTCTCATCAGCTGACTGGTGGCCTTGGTGATAAAGGCGCCGCCCTGACCGAACTTCTCGGCATAAACGATGCCATGGTAGGATTCGTCGGGGGTGCAGAGGCCGGGATACTTGTCCGCATGGGCCATCCAGTCGAATTTTCCGCTGTCTACGATGGCGCCGCCGACAGCCACTCCGTGGCCGTCCATGTATTTGGTGGTGGAATGGGTCACGATATCGGCGCCCCATTCAATGGGCCGGCAGTTGACGGGCGTGGGGAAGGTATTGTCCACGATCAGGGGAACGCCGTGGGCGTGGGCCACTCTGGCGAACTTCTCGATGTCCAGGACTGTCAGAGCCGGATTTGCGATGGTCTCGCCGAACATGGCTCTGGTATTGTCCCTGAAGGCAGCGTTCAGTTCTTCTTCGTCGGCATCCGGAGACACAAAGGTCACATCGATCCCCATCTTTTTCATGGTCACGGAAAGCAGGTTGAAAGTGCCGCCGTAAATGGAGGAGGAAGACACGATGTGGCTGCCGGCCTCACAGATATTGAAAAGCGCAAAGAAATTGGCCGACTGGCCGGAACCTGTCAGCATGCCGGCCGTACCGCCCTCCAGGGCAGCGATCTTGGCCGCCACCATGTCGCAGGTGGGATTCTGCAGCCTGGAATAGAAATATCCGGATGCCTCCAGATCGAAAAGGGCACCCATATCTTCACTGGTATCATATTTGAATGTGGTGGACTGGATGATCGGGATCTGTCTGGGACCGCCGTTCTCAGGGGTATAGCCAGCCTGCACGCATTTGGTATTGATCCTGTAATCGCTCATGTTAACCTCCTTGGAATAAAAAAAGATGCGCAGGCAGGGGGAAGTTCCCGGCCCACGCATCCTATTATAACAGGTCTTTTACGATTCAGCGCATCAAATTGTTATTCATTGGAGCCTCCTGGCCCCGATCCGGCTCTTTATCTTAATTTCCCGTCCGGGCCGAACCTGTAGGTCTTTCCGTCGATCTTCCTGCTGCCGGTATAAGCCCTGCCGTCCCTGCCGAAATAGTAGGTGCTTCCTCCATGCTCGACAAAGGCACTGACCGTCATGGCTCCGCCCTCATCAAAGAAGTAAAGGTATCTGCCGGCCCTCACAAGACCTGTCCTTACGGCTCCGGATCCGTCCAGGTAATAGCGCTTTCCGTCCACCGTCTGCCAGCCGCTCCTGCGGGCCCCGTCCTTGCCGAAAAGGGTCTTCCGGCCGTTCAGGTCTTTCCAGCCGGTGGCCGCGCTGTGGTCCTCCTCGAAGAAATAGACCTTCCTGCCGATGGTCCTGAGGCCCACGGCCGTATCCAGGCTATTGTCGGACAGGAAGCGGTAGAGCTTCCCTTCAATGGTGACAAAGCCGCTGACGGCCTGCCCGCCTGCGTTAAAATAATAGGTTTTTCCGCCCAGGGTCTGCCAGCCGGTCAGGGCCGCTCCGTCACTGCCGAAATAATATCTCCTCTTGTCGATGGTCTTAAAGCCGCCCGTAAACGCGGCCCCTGAGCCTTCAAAGAAATAGACCTTTCCGCCTATGGTCCTTCTGCCCTTCTGGATGACCCCTTTCTGATCGGTAAAGAAGATCTTACCGTCGGCCTTTGTAAAGCCGGTGACAAGCCTGCCGTCAGAAGCAAAGTAATACTGTTTTTTGGAAATGGTCTGGACGCCCGTCTTCATATAGCCGTTTCCGTCAAAAAAGTACCTGGCTCCGTCAATGGTCTGCCAGCCGGTCCTGACGATGCCCTTCTGGTCAGCGTAACAGGTCCTGCCGGAAAGGGTCTGCCAGCCGGTCCTTAAGGCGCCGTCTTCTCCAAAGAAGTATTTCTTCTTATTTATTGTCTGAACGCCTGTCTTCATGACCCCGTTTCCGTCGAAGCAGTAGGTTTTTCCTTCTATGGTCCTTACGCCTGTCGCCGCCAGTCCCTTTTCATCCACGTAGTATTTTCTGCCGGACAGTTCCTGCCAGCCGAAGGCCGCCGCTCCGTCCTCTCCAAAGAAGTATTTCTTCTTTTTGATAGTCTGAACGCCAGTCTTCATGACCCCGCCTGCGTCAAAGAAGTATCCCCTGCCGTCGATGGTCTGAAAGCCCGTCCTGGCCTGGCCCTTCTCGTTCAGATAATAGGTCTTACCTCCTATGGTCTGAAAACCGGTCAGGGCCGCCCCGTCGCTGCCCAGATAGTATTTCTTCTTCTGGATGGTCTGGACGCCCGTCTTCATGACCCCGCCTGCGTCAAAATAGTAGTAATGGCCCTCTATGGACTGCCATCCGGTCAGGATCTGGCCGTTCCTGTCTCCATAGTATGTTTTCCCGCCCACTGTCCGGAATCCGGTGGACGCCCTGCCCTTTTCGTCAAAAAGATATCTCTTTTTTCCTATGGTCTGAGCGCCGGTCTTCATGACCCCGTTTCCGTCAAAATAGTATCCGGTGCCGTCGATGGTCTGAAGGCCTGTCCTGGCCTGACCCTTCTCGTTCAGATAATAGGTCTTTCCTCCTATGGTCTGCCAGCCGGTCAGGGCTGCCCCGTCGCTGCCCAGATAGTATTTCTTTTTCTGGATGGTCTGGAAGCCCGTCTTCATGACCCCGCCAGCGTCAAAATAGTAGTAATGGCCGTCGATGGTCTGAAAGCCGGTCACCGCGGCACTGGTGGCAGGATTTACGTAGTAGGTCTTTCCCGAAATCGTGACCCAGCCCGAAGCTGCCTTTCCGTCATCTCCGAAAAAGTACTTCCTGCCTCCTACGACCCGGATCCCGGTCACCATCCTGCCGGAAGGAGAAGACTTGGGATCCAGATAGTAGGTGCCGTCCTCCGTGACCTGCAGGCCTGTCCTTTTGACCCCGTCGGGTCCGAAATAGTAGTAGCAGCTGCCGACTCTGCGGATCCCGGTCAGCATTTCTCCGACCCTGCCCTCATGCTGGCTGAAATAGTAGGTCTTTCCTCCTATGGTCTGCCAGCCGGTCACCATGACGCCGTTCCTGTCGGTGTACCAGGTCCTGCCGTCCGCATGCACAAATCCCTTCTGCATGCGGCCCTGGTCGTCAAAATAATACTGACTGCGGGACAGGGTCTGCCAGCCGGTCCTCATGGTGCCGTTTTTCCGGAAATGATAGGTATTCCCGTTTATGTGCTGCCAGCCGGTCTGCATGATCCCGTCTTTGTCGAAATAGTAGGTATTTCCCTTGATGGTCTGGAAGCCCGTCAGCTTCTCGCCTTCATAATAATAGGACTTCTCGTTTTCGTCCTGGACCCAGCCGCTGGGCCCTTCCTCCTCTTCCTGGCTTTTTACGAATCTGGCCCGGATGGTAATGGCCCCGCCCGGCCTCATGGACGGCATGCGGAAACTGCCTCCGTTCTCCAGAGTGATCTCCTGACCGCTGATACTGTTTCTGGCTGTCAGAGACCTGAGCGTATAGCCTTCATCGGGGACCGCATGGACCGTAACGTCCGTTCCGATCACGGCCGTATCGGTGATCAGCGCGTCCTCGTTGTCAAAGTAGAGGTCCCCCTTGCCGCTGATCTTCAGGCGGATATCCCTGGACTTCTGGATCAGACCGGGCTGGTAGGGCCTGGGGTCCCCCACGGGAGTGGACTCCGTCTGACGGTAGATCAGGTTGTAGGAAGGAAGATCGGGCCTGCTGTCATAATGTAAGTTGGTATATCTCTGCAGGCAGACCTCATCCACGTTGTCGACAGCCGGATTGTCTCCCGGCCTGTTGTCCTTGCGGCCCGCTCTGCCGTGGGCACCGACGGTAACAAAATATCCGTCTCCTACCTCCACTACGGCCTCGGCATGATAATACATGCCTGACTTGTTGGTCATTTCCCTGTATGCGGATTCGTCATCCTCGTCCTGTTCCTTCAGTTTTTTGGTAAAGATCCAGATAATGTCCCCTTCCCTCAGGTCGGATATCTTCGTGGCCCCGGTGATGGGGATGGCCCTGAAGCCTGCCTTGGTCATGATCTTTCTGCTGTACATGGTCTCCGCGCAGAAGTTGTCCCGTACGTTGATGATCCTGGACCTGGCGGCGGCTATGTCATCATCCCTGGAAATATCAATATATTCCGGTACGTTGTAGCCTGCGCAGTAGAGACCGTAGTAGATCAGCGTGGAGCAGACCACATCCAGCTCGTATCCGTTGCCTGCGCCGTTCTTTTCCTGGTAGGTCCCGTAGCCGTGGATCTGGTCATCCGCAAAGTCCATCATCCAGGAGATATAGGGCAGATCGGGATAGCGGTCCCTGTAGGCATCGCCATACTTATATACCAGGCTTTCATAGGAGGTATTATAGGTCTTTGCCGCCCGGGTCCCCAGCGGAAAGGCCCCTGCCGCAAGTATGAAAGACAGAAGAAGCGCCGCAGGGCGCACCCACCGGAATGATTTTTTCTTTTTCATATGACTCCCCCTTCTGCAGATCCCTGATCAAACAGGGCCCCGCGCCGGCTCTGAAGACCGCAGGTCTCAGCAGCCGAAAGCATTAACAAAACCACATATTCTGTAATTTTGCTAAGGGTATTATAGCACTTTCCCCCCATGTACAAGGGTCCTCTATGCAACAAAAAAGTCCCTTCTCATGCAGGAAAAGGCACCCGGAGCCGGGGGCCGGCCGTAAAAACGAAAAAAAGGGAGGCTGCGCGTCCTCCCTTAAGCATTCTTCGTATGTTCGTTTTCTTTTATATTCCCAGCATGGCTCTGATCCAGATCTCCAGGCCTATGAAGATCAGGATGCACCCGCCCAGGATCGCGGCTCTCGAAGAGAGGAGCACTCCCGCCTTTCTGCCGATCTTTACGCCGAACAGGCAGACGGCCAGGGTCACCGCCGCAATGATCAGGGAGGCGGCCAGGGCATCCAGGGCGGAATACTCCGCTATGGCAAAGCCCACGGACAGAGCGTCGATGGAAGTGGCGATTCCCTGCAGGGCCAGGGTCTTCCAGGCAAGCTTTTTCTCATAGGAGGATTCCCTGGTCTTTTCCGGATCCTCCTGTGCCTTTGCCGCCTTCCTGTACTCTTCGATTCCCTCCCGGAGCATTCCCCCTCCTATATAGGCAAGGAGCAGAAGGGCGATCCAGGGGATGAATTTCTCCATAAAGGAAAAGGCCCTGACAGCTTCGTGCACGCAGAACCACCCCAGAAGAGGCATGAGCCACTGGAAGAAAGCGAAGGTCCCCGCGATCCGGACCATCTCCCGCCGTTTCATGGAAGCGTTCTGTATGCCGTCCGCTATGGAAACGGAAAAGGCGTCCATGGCCAGCCCGAATCCCAGCAGTATACTGTTGAAAACAAAATAAAAAGTGTTCTGCATGAATGCACCTCCCCGGGTCTTTTCTGACCATAAGACAGGAAACATAAGTTAGTCAATCAAAACCGAAGCCCGGACAGAGGATCTGCAGGGAAGCGCTTCTTATCTTTGCATTTTTGCCGCCAGTTGCATATACTGGAAAGGAAATAAGATTTCCAGAAAAAAGCCGCCCCCGGGCGGCAGGAAGGATCTCCCCGCCATGGCTGATAAAAAATATCTGAAGAACGTATACGATGATTTCTTCGGTCCCGTGATCGACGGCGTCAAAGAAGGAATAAAGGAAACAAAGAAGGCAAGATATGCCTCCGGTCCCGAGGCTTCCCTGAAGCAGGCAGAGGATGCCCTGTCTGAAGCCAGAAGGCTTTTCGGCCAGGACGTAAAAGACTTCCTGACAGAGGAAGAGCTGGTTTCCATGGGTCTGAAGACAGAGGAAAAGGCAGAAGGCGAAAAGAAGGAGGAAACGCCTCCCGTCCAGGAAGCTGCCGCGCCGAAAGTCCAGGAAGCCCCTGCGGCAGAGGAGCCCGATCCCATGGAGACTCTGGACGAGCTGATCGGTCTGCAGGACATCAAGCACGATGTCAAGGAACTCATGGACTTCGTCAAGATCCAGAAGCTGAGAAAGGACCAGGGCCTCAAGTCCGTTCCCGTTTCTCTCCATCTGGTATTTACCGGCAACCCCGGTACCGGCAAGACCACGGTAGCCCGCATCATCGCCAAGCTCTACAAAAAGATCGGCGTCCTGTCCAAGGGACAGCTGGTGGAGGTGGACCGGTCCGGCCTGGTGGCAGGCTATGTGGGACAGACGGCCCTCAAATGTCAGGACAAGATCAAGGAAGCCATGGGCGGCGTCCTCTTTATCGACGAAGCCTATGCCCTGACCGGGGACGACAGGGATACCTTCGGACAGGAGGCGGTAGATACCATCCTGAAGGCCATGGAGGACCACCGGGACGACCTGGTGGTAATCGTGGCCGGCTATACCGTGCCCATGGAGAAGTTCATTAATTCCAACCCCGGCCTCAAGTCCCGCTTCAACAAATATATCGAATTCCCGGACTACAGCATAGATGAGCTGGAAGCCATCTTCTACATGAACTGCAATCGCTACGATTATAAGGTGGACGAAGAGGCAAAGCCCCATATCCGGGCCCAGATCGTCGCCAGGAAGTTCAGGCAGCTTGAGAACTTCGCCAACGCCCGTGAGGTCCGCAACATGTTCGAGGAGATCATCACCAACCAGGCCCGCAGGGTCTCCACCCTGGAGAATCCCACCGCGGACGACATGATGCTGATCACCATGGACGATCTGTTGGAAGAAGATGCGCTGAAGAAGGCGGATGAAGAAGCCCGGTCCCTCCTGGCAGAGGAAGCTTCCGGAAAGGAAGAAGTTCCGGCAGAAAAGACAGAAGATAACGAAGAATAAAGTTCCCTTTCCCGGCTGGCCCTTCGCAGGTATCTCTTGCGCGCGGTCAGCCGGAATGCTACTATAAGCCTTGTAACTTATGAAAAGCTGCAGGTGCCGGACAGATCGGACATCCGATCCCGGGTCCGGTGAAAAGGGAAACAGGTGCAAATCCTGTACGAACTCGTCACTGTAAGCGGGGAGCGATCCGCCGGTTCTGTTCAGAGAACAGGGCCTTATGTCACTGGGAGACCGGGAAGGCGGCGGAAAGCGGCGATCCGTAAGCCAGGAGACCTGCCTGCAGGCTGCGGGGCGCCACGAGTAACTGGCATAGTCACGCTTTAAAAGAGAGGCAGTCTGCATGGATGGTCCATGCCGGGCCTTTGTTTTGATGCGTCTTTTACCATTTGCCGGGCGGCTGCCCGGCATTTTTTCTGCCTCCGGCAGAGAAAGGAGTATTTATGGAAAAGAAAACAGGAAACAGAAAGCTCATAGGAGCCGTGGTTCTTCTGGCGGTCCTCGCTGCCCTCTTCGCAGTGGTATATCTGAACAACCGGCCCGCTCCCCAGCAGGGCACCAAGGCCTACAGCCTGACCGTCGTGGACGACCAGGGGACCGAAAAGGCCTACAGCGGAAAGACCGACGCCGAATTTCTGGCCGGCCTCATGGACGAACTGAAGGCCGCAGGAGACTTTACCTATGAAGGGAGCGAGTCCGACTACGGTCTCTTTATCGAATCCGTCAACGGCCTTGGGGCAAATTACGACGAGAACGGGTCCTACTGGGCCATCTATGTCAACGGCGAATACGGCATGTACGGAGCCGATGCCCAGCCCGTAGCGGACGGGGATTCTTTCTCCCTGGTCTATGAAATCGCGCAGGCATCCGAAGAAGCGGATGCCGCCCAGTAAAGAAAAGAGGAACTGCCCATGTCTTCCGCCCCCGGATCAGAAAACAGAAAAGGCTGGAGCGCCAGGGACATAGCCGTCACCGGGGCCCTGGTGGCCCTTCTGGAGATCTCCAAAAGGGCCCTGGATCTTGTGCCCAACATAGAGCTGATCTCCTTTCTTTTTATCCTGTTCACCCTGTTCCTGGGCTGGAAGACCCTGGCGGCGGCCATGGCCTTTGCCACCTTCGAGTGCGTCTACTTCGGTTTCGGCCCCTGGACCCTGACCTATTACTATGTCTGGCCCGTCCTGATCCTGCTGGTCATGTTATCCCGAAGGAAAGGCCGGACAGGGGCACTCTACTATGCCATCCTGTCCGGCGCTTTCGGTCTTTTTTTCGGTTTCTTATGTTCTCTCTACACCCTGGTCCTTTCGGGGCCCAGGGTCCAGTTTGCCTGGTGGGTGGCGGGGATTCCCTACGACATCATCCACTGCGCAGGCAACTTTTTCATCTGCCTGGTCCTTTTCGGGCCCATGCATTCTCTCATGAGCACTCTCAGAGCCCGGGATCTTCTTTAAGCGTGCCTGCCATGGCCCTGATGCTGCGGACCGCGTAAAGGGCGAATTCACGGGCGGCTCTGGGAATGGTCTCTTCGTTTCTCCAGCCCAGGGCAATGGTCCTTTCCGGGTTTTCCCGGACGGGCACCACCCTGACCCTGGCATCGAATCCCCTGAGGACCCTTTCATACATCATGGAGATCCCCAGGCCCTGTTCCACCATGGCCAGGATGGAATAGTCGTCATAGACCCTGTATTCGATCCTGGGCGTCAGGCCCAGGGACACAAAGGTGGACAGGGGCAGGGAAAAATCGCCCTCGTCCAGAAGGATAAAGGGCTCTCCCGCCAGCTCCTGCATGGACACCTGATCCCTGCCCGAAAGGGCATGGCCCGGCGGCAGGACCGCCCGCATGGGATCCGTATAGAGGATCTCCGTTTCAAGACCCTGGCACAGATCCGCGTTGAGAAAGCCCAGGTCTATGCTTCCCTCCCGGATCCATTTCTCAATACTGGTATATTCACCCTGGCGCAGGAAAAATTCCACGCCGGGGTGTTCTTCTTTAAAAGTCTTTAACAGGACGGGAAGGAAGTTGCGGCTGACGCTGGTGAAGGTCCCGATCCGGATCACCGAATCCTCCAGGCTCTCCATTTCTTTCTTTTTCCTGTCCAGGGCCGTCTGGGCGCCGTCAATGGCTTTGATGTAAGGATAAATCTGCCTGCCGTCGTCGGTCAGACGGACCTGGTCCTTCTTTCTCCTGTCGATCAGGACCAGGTTCAGCTCCTTTTCCAGGGACCGGACAGCCTGGCTGACCGCGCTCTGGGAGCAGCCCAGCTCCCGGGCCGTTCTGGTAAAGTTGCCGCTCTCCACGACTCTGCAGAAGATGGAATATCTGGAAATCATCTCCCGGTCTCCTCATTTCCCAGGGGCCTGCCAAAAAAGTCCCTTCCTTTTCTCCAGAGCCTCTCTTTGACCTCCTCCCCGGCAAAGGCCATGGAAACGCTGTCAAAATAGATCTTTTCCGCCTCTTCCCGGGTCAGGCCCGAGAAGGCGGAAAGCCTGGAGAATTCTTCCGTAAGGTTCACCCGGCTGACCGTTCTGTTGTCGGTCCCCACGCTGACGGGGATCCCGGCCCTGAGGAACTCTCTGACGGGGTTCAGGGAAAAGTCCTCCAGGATCTTTGTCTGGATGTTGGAGGTGGGACACTGCTCAAAGCCGATGCCCCTGTCCGCTGCAAGTTCAATCAGCTCAGGATCTCCGGAGGCAGCCGTTCCGTGGCCGATCCTGGAAGCCCCCAGTTCTATGGCCTCCCGGATGTTGGTCCGGCTCCCGCACTCGCCGGCATGGACGGTAAAGGGGAGGCCAAGACGCACAGCTTCCCCGAACAGGTTCCGGAAGTCCTTCATTGGGAAGGAGGCTTCGTCTCCCGCCAGGTCGCAGGCCAAAACGCCTTCTCCCAGCATCTCCCTGGCCTGGCGGAACATGGCAAGGTTGGTCTCTTCCGGCAGATGGCGCATGGCGCAGACGATGATTCCCGTCATGATGCCGGTCTCCTTTTCCGCCCTCTTAAGACCCCTGTCCACCGCCTCTATGGCGCTCCGGACGCTCAGCCCCTTCATGAGCTGGGTGGAGGGAGCAAAACGGGCTTCCAGATAGACGGTATTTTCTTCCGCCGCCTTTACCGCCATGTCTCTGGCACACGTCTCCAGGGCGTCCGCTGTCTGCAGGCAGCGGATGGGCAGGTCAAAACAGGCCAGATAGGCCGCAAGGGAGGGGCAGTCGTCCGGGACCCCCATTTTCTCATAAAGCAACTCTTCGTCCCACTCTTCTCCCAGGTCCTTCAGGATCCTTTTCGCCGTGGGTATGGGAAGGGAGCCGTCCAGATGACAGTGAAGGTCGATCTTGGGCATCTCTTTTATAAAACTGCTGCTGTTCATGTACGTTCTTTCTTTCTGATGGTGACTGGATTTACAGGAGTTTTTCCGCCTTGACGATCTTTACGATCCGGCTGGTGCCCAGCCTGGAAGCGCCCAGCTCAATGAACTTCTCGGCATCCGCTATGGAGGAGATGCCGCCGGCCGCCTTGATCTTCACATTCACTCCCACATACTCCGCGAAGAGGGCCACGTCCTCAAAGGTGGCGCCGGCCGTGGAAAAGCCGGTGGAGGTCTTGATATAGTCCGCTCCGGCCTCGGTGACCAGGCGGCACATGGTGATCTTCTCCTCCCTAGTCAGCAGGCAGGTCTCGATGATGACCTTGAGGATCTTTTCCCCGCAGGCCGCTTTGATTTCCCGGATCTCATTCAGCACATAGTCCTCGTTGCCGGCCCTGAGCTGGCCCACGTTGATGACCATGTCGATCTCATCGGCCCCGTTCTCTATGGCGTCCCTGGTCTCGAATACCTTGCAGGCCGTCGTATGGTTGCCGTTGGGGAATCCGATGACCGTGCAGACGGCCATGCGGCCCGCGGCGTAGTCCGCCGCCTGCTTCACGTAGCAGGGGGGAATGCAGACGGAAGCCGTTCCGTACCGGATGGCATCGTCCAGAAGGGCTTTGATCTCCTCCCAGGTGGATGTCTGCAGAAGCAGGGTATGGTCGCATTTTCCGAGGATTTCTCTGATATCCATAGTTTTTCCTTTCCTTGTTCTTTTGGCAAAGACACCGCAAGGCGCCGCAGTGCAGCGCCTTGGGAAATACTGTTTTATCTGACAGACAGGCCCTTATCTGGATCTGACGAAAGGCTTGCCGTTGGCGGCGGGTGCCGCAGCATGGCCTACCACCAGGACCAGGGCCAGGATGGTAACGATGTAGGGGATCATGGAGATCAGGTTAGGGGAGACCGCGTTGGTCATGCCGGCCAGGGTCTTGATGCCCGTGCACAGGCCGAACAGGAGGCAGGCTCCCGTGGCGCCGCCGGGGGAGAACTTGCCGAAGATAACCGCCGCGATGGCGATAAAGCCCTGACCTACGATAACGTTGGGACGGAACTGGTTGACCGTTGCCAGCGTTACGAAGGACCCGCCCAGACCTGCCAGGAAGCCGGACAGGATCACGCAGATGTAGCGGACTCTGTAAACGTCGATGCCCAGGGACTCGCAGGCTTCGGGATGCTCGCCGCAGGCCCGAAGGTGGGTGCCGAACCTGGTCTTGTAGAATACGAACCAGCACAGGGCTGCCAGAGCAAATACCAGGTAGGACATGATATAGCCGCCGAATACGTTGCCCGAGAAGGTGCCTACCTTAAGGATGCCGGCAAAAAACTTGGGCATGGTGGCGGTGGTGGGCAGAGCCGGCGTATCGGAGGAGTTCTCAAAGATGGACTTGCACAGGAAGAGGGCCAGGCCTGTTCCCAGGAAGTTCATGGCTGTGCCGGCAATGGTCTGGTCGGCATGGAACTGTATGCAGACCAGAGCGTGGATGGAAGCCAGCAGAGCGCCGCAGAGGCCCCCGCAGAGGAAGCCGATCCACCAGGAGCCGGTAAAGTAGGCCACCACCGCGCCGGTAAAGGCGCCGACCGTCATCATACCTTCGATACCGATGTTGACCACGCCGCTGCGCTCCGAGAAGCAGGATCCCAGGGCCGCGAACAGAAGGGGCGGTGTGGCGATCAGAGTCGCGTTGATCAGAAGACCGAGATTGGTTAACATTTATTTGGCCCCCTTTCTGGAAAATCTGTTGAACAGCGCCTTGAACACATGGGAGATCGCTATAAAGATAATGACGCAGCCCATGATGATGTTGATGACTTCCGAAGGCGCCTTGACCATGGTCAGCTTGGATCCGCCGTACTTCATGGCGCCGTAGAAGATGCCCGAGAAGATGCAGCCGATGGGGCTGGAGCTTCCCACCAGGGCTACCGTGATGCCTTCGAAGCCGAAGCCCTCCTGGGCTGCCAGCTGGGAAAGTCTGCCGCCCATGCCCAGGATCTGGACCGCGCCGCCGATGCCGGCCAGGGCGCCGGAGATGGACAGGGCCGTCAGGATGGAGGCGTCGGCGTTGATGCCGGCGTACTCTGCCGCGTTCCGGTTGAAGCCTACGGCCTTGAGACGGAAGCCCAGGGTGGTCTTTTCAATGATGATCCACATGGCGATGGCTGCCGCCACTGCCAGAATAAATCCGATGTTGGCCGCGGAGCAGTCTGTCAGCTTGATGATGGCCTGGGGGAAGAGGATCCTGGCCGACGCGGCCACGTCCTTGGTGGCTTCGCCGCCGCCCTCCTTGTGGATGATCTCCAGATTGACCACGTAGTTGGACAGATAGAAGGCGATCCAGTTGAACATGATGAAGGAAAGGACCTCATGAATGCCCCGCTTGACCTTCATCAGGCCTACGATAAAGGACCAGAGAGCGCCTGCCAGGGCCGCGCCGAGAATACAGACGACAGCGTGCAGGACGGGAGGCATCTTTAAGAGGATGCCCAGGACGCAGGCGGTCAGGGACCCTACGATATACTGGCCCTCGGCGCCGATGTTGAAGACGCCGGTACGGAAGGAGAAGGCCACGGACAGACCGGTGAAGATGACCGGGCTGGCATAGATCAGGGTCCAGATCAGGTACTTGGGCTTGGAGAAAACGCTGCTGAAAAGCTTGCCGTAGGCCACTGCCGGGCTGATGCCCGCGATGACCAGGAAAATGGCGCCGATGATAAAGCCGATGATGATCGCCAGGATGGTATAGAATACATCGGCTTCAAAGAGATTGAATTTTTTCTTCATGCCTTTTTACCTCCTGCCATCATGAATCCCAGTTCCTTCTCGTTGGCGTCCTTTCCGGGGACCTCGCCGGTGATCTGGCCGTCGAAGATGACGTCGATCCTGTCGGACAGATCCATGATCTCATCCAGTTCGAAGGAGACCAGAAGGACTGCTCTTCCTTTGTTTCTCTGTTCTACGATGTATTTATGCACGAATTCGATGGCTCCCACGTCCAGGCCTCTGGTGGGGTTGACAGCGATCAGCAGTTCCTTGTCATTGGTGACTTCACGGGCGATGATGACCTTCTGCTGGTTGCCGCCGGAGAGTGTACCGGCAGGCCTGAGTTCGGAAGCTCTGGGCCGGACGTCAAACTTCTCGATCAGTTCGGATGCCTGGCTGCGGATCGGGCCCCGGTTCAGGAAACCTCTGGAGGAGAAGGGCTCTTCCTCAAAGTGCTGGAGGATCAGGTTGTCCTCTACGGAGAAATCCAGGACCAGTCCGTGCTTCTGCCTGTCGGCGGGGATGGAGGATACGCCGTACTGGAAGACCTCTCTGGGGGTCTTGTTGAAGATGTCGGTCCCCAGCATGGTCACGGATCCGGACTCGGCCTTTTTAAGGCCCGTCAGGATCTCCACCAGTTCTGTCTGGCCGTTGCCGTCGACGCCGGCCAGGCCCACGATCTCGCCGCTGCGGACTGTCAGGTTGAGTCCCTGCAGGATCTCAACGCCGCGGTAGTCCTTGGCCCGCAGGTCCTTTACCTCCAGGACCACGTCGCCGGGTTCCTGTTCCTGCTTGTTGACGCTGAAGGAAACCGCGCGTCCCACCATCATGGCTGCCAGATCGTTCTCCGAGCAGTCCGCCACCCTGACGGTCTGGATATATTTGCCCTGACGGATGATGGTGCAGGAATCCGAGCAGGCCTTGATCTCCTTGAGCTTATGGGTGATCAGGATGATGGATTTGCCGTCTGCCGTCAGATTTTCGATGATGCCCATCAGTTCTTCGATCTCCTGAGGGGTCAGGGACGCGGTAGGTTCGTCCAGGATCAGGACGTCCGCGCCTCTGTAGAGGACCTTGAGGATCTCCACTCTCTGCTGCATGCCCACGGAAATGTCCTGGATCTTGGCGTCCGGATCCACGGCCATGCCGTAGCGCTCGGACAGCTCCACCACCTTCTGTCTGGCCGTCTTCTTGTCCACCACCAGGCCTTTGGTGGGTTCCACGCCCAGAATAATGTTGTCGGTAACGGTAAAAGGCTGGATCAGCATGAAATGCTGATGGACCATGCCGATGCCGCTTTCAATGGCATTCTTGGGACCATTGAAATGCATCTCTTTTCCCTTGACGAAGATCTGGCCGCTGGTAGGCTGATAAAGTCCGTAAAGGACATTCATCAGGGTACTCTTGCCGGCGCCGTTCTCCCCCAGGATGGCATGCACCTCTCCCTTGTGGACGGTAAGATTAATACCGTCGTTGGCCGTAAAATCACCGAACTTCTTAACAATGTCTTTCATTTCGATGACTACGGTCTTCTCATCCATGTGACTTACACTCACCGCTGCATCTACCTCCCTCTTTGTCTTTATCTTTTTAAGCCCGCCGGCCCCTAAGGGGAAGGAGGCCGAAGGCTCTGCTGCCAGCTTTAAAACGCCGGAAGGCGTTTTTTTCAGATCAGATCATGATGATCTCCCGGTATCCCATCCGGGAAAGCACCTCCCGGAGCCTTTCCAGGTATTCCTTCGATGGAGATCTGAAGTCCGCATACTCTTTCCGCACGCCCATGGGCCTGCAGGCAATGAGTTTGATCCGGAAAGGATGGTCCCTGTAGATATCCCGAAGAAAGCGCCCTGCCGCCTCCGTGCTCTTTTCACAATCATAGAGATGGGGCGCGATCACGAAGCGGACCTCATAGAGCTTTCCCCTCTCTCCTAGAAAAAGAGCATTGTCCAGGACCAGGGCATTGGGAGCATCCGTGATCCTCTCATGATCCCCGCTGTCGAAAGCCTTGATATCCAGCATGACCCCGTCGGACACTTCAAGAAGATCCGGATGGTCCCGGAAGGGAATGGTCCCGTTGGAGTCGATCAGGGTCCCCAGGCCCTCCTGCCGGGCCAGGGTGAACAGTTCTGTAAGAAATTCCGGGTAAAGCATGCATTCGCCCCCGGAGACGCTGATGCCCCGGATAAAGGGGATCTGGCGCCTTACCCTTTCCATGACCTGGGAAGGGGTCATGACCCGGACTTTGGGCGAAGCCCCATAGGGGCAGATCCGGATGCAGGTATCGCAGCCCAGGCATTTTTCCCTGTCCCAGAGGATCCGCAGGCCCCCTCCGGCCGCCCGGGCTCTCTGCAGAGCGCCCCCGGGGCAGGCCCGGACGCAGTCTCCGCAGGCGCTGCACAGGGCCCTGGTCTCGGGATTGTGGCAGTATCTGCAGTTAATATTGCAGCCCTGCAGAAAAATCGCTGTACGGCAGCCCGGACCGTCCACGCTGGAAAAGGGGATGATCTTATTGACCACCGCAGTGGTCTTGTCTGTCTTTTTCATAGTTCTTTATCAGCGGACCTTCCGCTCCAGGATCTTCCCGTTTTTGGAAGCTCCAAGGCCCAGTGCCGTGGTATCCTGCAGGACGGCATTCCCTGCGTCCAGCTTCTCCATTTCGGACCGCTTGACCAGGTATCCCGTGACCCGGATCACGTCCGAATCGGAGGAATAGAAGGACAGATAGCGCAGATCCTTGCGGAAGGCGCCCTTAATGATGTCCAGCACGTACTCGGGATTCCTGTGGACCGTCACGTCGATGGGGAAGATGTCTCCGGTCCCCGAAGGGAAATAGTGGTGGAAGCGGGAAAGGACCAGGAGCTGGTCGATCAGTTCTTCCGGTTCCTCTCCGATGGGGATCCTGGTGCCGGGGGTCACCCCCACGTCGCTGGCGATCCCCACCTGGGCGTGCAGGAGGAAATGGCCTCCCGTCACCTCGCAGTAGGGATTGACATGGGCCTGGTTGAAGGCGTCGATCACCTCCATGATCTCCACGCCCAGATCATTGGCTGCCTGGTCGTGGCCGAAGCGGCCTTTTCTTCCCTCTTTTTCCAGAAGGATGTTGACGGCTTCCGCAAGGCCCACCAGACCGAACATGGCGGTAAAGCGCTCCCTCTCCACCAGCCCTTCCTGGATCAGGAAGTTGTGTTCGAAGAAGCCGCTCTCCTCCACTTCAAAGCGGATTCGCTCGTCCATGTAGGCGGCCATGATCTCCATGACCCGGGGAAGTTCCCTGGTCTTGAAATCCTCTATGCCGGAGGCTCTCTTTGCGATATTGCCCAGGATCAGGCGGCACAGGGTGTAGGAGCCGCCTCCCAGGGGCAGACCGTTGTAACAGGAAGCGATGACATAGCGGTCCGTCAGTTCCCTGCGGAACATGAGATGGTTGGCGAAGCTGGGCTTTGCGCTGTGCAGGGCGCAGTCTATGGCGGAGAGCATGAAGGCATCGTCTGTGACCCCTTCTTCATATTTGAGACTGAGATTGGGGACGGCGTCCTCCAGTTCCTTTTCCGCTTCCAGGACATAAAGGCCGGCCCTGGTGGGCTTTGGACCTATGTCTGCGTGGGAGAAGGAGTCCAGGATGGTCCTGTCTACCTGCAGGAGGAAGAGGCGGATCAGCTTTCTTGCCGTCTTTTCGTCCACAGTGTCGATATAGGGCTCCAGAAGGTCGTCCAGCTGTCCCAGATAGACCGGGTAGTTGGTGATGCTGGGTACGTGCTTGTAGATGATGAGCAGGGCGTTCAGGGCTTCGAACAGGTCCGTCGGAGGCTCCAGCTGCAGAAAGGCGCTGCCGTTTTTCAAAAACTTTTCATAGTCCGGAGCAATGTATCTGGGACGCATGGGGGCGTGGCCCTCATTCAGGTCGCAGATGCACTGGGTCTCGATGGGAGCATTCAAAAGCTCGTCCAGCCCCTCCGGCAGATCCATGACCTCCAGCAGGGAATCGGCCTTGCCGGCCAGGCAGACCATCTTCTGCTCATGGGTCAGGGTGGGAGATTTGATGATGTCCAGGATCTCCTGCCTGGTGGTATTGACTCTTTCCATGGAAATATCCCGCATGATTGTTTCCTCCTTCAATAAAAAGAAAAGCGGTCTGTAAGCGGCATTTCCCCCTGCACAGAGGCGGGGCAGGACGCGTCCCTCTGCAGAAAGAAAGGCCTTTTATAAAAAGGCCGGCCGACGCACAAACCACGTCGGCCGGCCCTGTATTCATTATAGCCTGTTTGCCGGGAAAATGATGCCTGAATTTCGCTCAGGCCCAAATCTTTTCGGCTTTTTCAGAGATCAGTCAAGCTCGTATACGTCGCCGTACTTGGCTTCGAAATCAGCCTTGGAAGCGGGAACTGTGATCTCGCCGGAGATGATCTTTGCCTTGACGTCTTCAATGGCTGTCTTGACTTCGTCTGTCAGCAGATCCTGTGTGGGAGCGATGTCCACGCCGCCGACGGACAGGTCATAGGTCTTTACGCCGCTCTCGAAGCTGCCGTTTACAACGGCTTCGGAGCAGTCATAAACTGCGTTGTCGACTCTCTTCATGGCAGAGGTCAGAACGGTCTCGGGAGCGATCACGGACTGGTCGGAGTCTACGCCGATGGCATAGATGTTGGCTTCCTGGCACTTTTTGATGACGCCGATGCCGGTGCCGCCTGCAGCGTGATAGATGATGTCGGCACCGTTGGTGATCATGGCGTTGGCGTCGGAGGAGCCGGTCTCGGGAGAACCGAAGCTGTTGGCGTTCTTCTGAAGGATCTTGGCATCAGGGTTGGCATCCAGGACGCCTGCGCAGTAGCCGTAGCCGAAGGTGTTCATGGTGTCGTTGGCCATGCCCAGCTCAAATCCTACTGTGTTGGACTCTGTCATCATGCCTGCCACATAGCCTACCAGGTAGGAAGCCTGCTCCTGCTTGAACATCAGGCAGGCAACGTTGTCCAGTTCGATGGAGGCATCGTCGATGATGGCGAATTTCTGATCGGGATTGGCTTCCGCAGCTGCGCGGGTAGCGTCTGCAAGCATGTAGCCGACGCAGATGATCAGGTCGCAGTCCTCATCCATGAAAGCTTCGATGTTGGGAGTGTAGTCGGCATCGGTCTTGGATTCCAGATAGTTGACCTGGATGCCCATGTCCTTCTGGGCCCTCTGAAGACCTTCCCATGCGGACTGGTTGAAGGAACCGTCGTTGACGCCGCCTACATCGGTGACCAGACCGATGGAGATTTCGGAAGCCTCTGCAGGAGCTTCGGTTTCAGCTTCGCCGCCCTCGGGGGTCTCAGCAGGTGCGGAAGTGCCTGAACCGCCGCCGCAGGCTGCAAGCCCCAGCACCATGACGCCTGCCATTAATACTGCAAGGATTTTCTTTTTCATACTTTTCTCCTTTTCCGGGGATATTCCCCTGTTTTCAACAACTACCCTTTATTGTAGCATATCGGTCCGGAAAATAAACCACAGGAACATTAAAAAAAACAAAGCAGGCGCAAAAGCAGGGCCGGCAGGTCCCGGATCTCACTCCCCGTCCGGGATCTCAATGCCGAATTCCTCAGGCCTGAACCTGGGACAGACATTCTCCTTGGTCATAAGAACGGAGGCCGCCACCCGGGTCCCGATCTCACAGGCCTCTCCAAGGCTCTTGCCGTAGGTCAGACCGCAGGTCACGCCGGCAAAGAAGGCGTCTCCCGCCCCGGTGGTATCCACCACGTCCACCTTGAAGGCGGGAACGATGCCGCTCTCTCCCGTTTCGGAAGCATATACGCTGCCCTGGCCTCCCATGGTCACCACGATCCGGGGGATCCGGGCGGTCTTGACCTTCTCCTTCAGCATCTCCAGCATCTCTTCCGGGCTGTAGCGGCTGTAGTCGTCGGCGAAATAGATCCCCGCCTCCTGCTGGTTGCAGACAAAGCATGCTGTTCTCTGGAAAAGTTCCCGCCTTTCCACGGCTATGGTCATGTTGGAGACCACGGCAAAGGCAGGGATCTGATATTTCTCCGCCAGGGCCAGGATCCTCTTGATCAGGCGGGGGTCCATGTCCACCTCCAGGGTCACGGAGTCCGCCTCCGAGAAGATCTCGTCTCCTTTTTCGTCCAGCAGGCTGCACATGGGCAGGAGGTCGGGCCTCTGGGACACGGAGGCCGTGACCTCCCCGTCGCTGTCAAAGACCGCCAGCCAGAGTCCCAGGCCCTTTTCCGAATAGATCGTATAGGACATGTCCACCTTATGCTTTTCCATCCGGGTCCGGACATCGGTGGAGATCCCAGAACGGTCCAGGATGGTCAGGTAGGTGGGCCGCAGCTCCAGGTTGGCTATGTCCTCCGCGATATTGCGGCTGACGCCTCCGTGGACCTGGACCACCGTGCCCGCGTTTCTCCCTCCGGGCAGATAGGCCCCCAGGGGATAGCCCTTCACGTCCACAAAGGTGGCGCCTGTCACTACGATTCCGTGCTTTTTTCTCCTGATCTCAGTCATCGCCCTTAAGCCTGCCTTCCATGTAGTGCTTCCTGCAGAGTGATGTATAGCTTTCGTTGGCGCCCAGCATGAACTGCTCGCCGTCCCTGACGATCTTTCCGTCCACGAATCTGGCGTTGAAATGGGCGCGTCTTCCGCACCAGCAGACCGTGGGGACCTCTTCCAGGCGGTCCGCCAGCTCCATGAGTCTTTTGGAAGCGGCGAACAGTTCGCTGCGGAAGTCTGTCCTGAGCCCGTAGCAGAGGACCGGCACGTTATAGGTATCCACGATATATGCCAGCTGGTCGATATAGGAGGGATCCAGGAAATGGCATTCGTCCACGATGATGGCCGCCACGCCCGACCAGTCCTCTCTGTCTTTGCAGCTGTCCAGAAAATCCTCGGCAAAGAGGGCCTCAGCCTGCAGGCCGATCCTGGAGCGGATGATGGTCTCTCCGTCCCTCTTTTCGAATCTGGGTTTTAAGAGGACCGCGTGCTGGCCCTTTTCCTCATAGTTGTAACGGACCATCAGAGCGTTGGCCGTCTTGGAGGAGCCCATGGCTCCGTATCTGAAATACAGTTTCGCCATCTGTCTCCCCCGCCCTTACAGTAGCTGCATGATCCTGGCCTTTACGATTTCAAAGGCTACCTTGTTTTTGCCGCTGTTGATCACGATGTCCGCCTTGGCCTTGGTGGGCTCCACATAAAGGTAGTGCATGGGCTTGACCGTGGTCAGATACTGGTCGATGATGCCCCGAAGGTCCCTGCCTCTCTCCTCCATGTCCCGGAGGGCTCTTCTGAGGATCCTTTCGTCGGCATCCGCCTCCACGTAGATCTTGATATCCAGAAGGTCCCTGAGCCTTTCGTCGGAAAGGACCAGGATGCCTTCCACCAGGATGACCCTGGAGGGCAGGATGGGTATGGTCTTGTCCGAACGGTTGTGGACCGCATAGTCATAGACGGGGCACTGGATGGGCCGGCCGTGGCGCAGTTCTGTCAGATGCTCGATCAGAAGATCGGTCTCCAGGGCGTCCGGATGGTCGTAATTGATCTTTTTCCTCTCCTCAAAGGGAATCCCGTCGTTGCGCCTGTAATAGTTGTCATGATAGATCACCGTCACCTGGTCGCCGAAGGCTTCCTTGATCCTTCTGGTAAAGGTGGACTTGCCGCTGCCGGTGCCTCCCGCGATGCCGATGATGATGCATTCCTTTTCTTTGTTTTCGTCTTCTTCTTTTATCTCAAAGATCCGATCATCCATTTGTCTTTCCTCGCTGAAATATATAGTACTGTGCCGGGTGCTAAGCATATTATGACACGTTCGGAGAGGGCTCACAAGGCTTTTGTCCCCCAGTCAGAAAGACAGCGGGAAAAAAGGAAAGCGCAAGAACCGATGATAAATTTCAAAAACCGTCAACCTATTCCGGACCGATAGTGATAATGACCAATAATTGTCTGAAAAGCTCGAAAATTCAGTGAAAATTTGTCTCTCCAGTCCCTTGACACCCGTGTGGTATAATAATAAAGAAGATAAAGCAAATCAGTCATCAGAAACGGAGTGTGCAAGAATGGCATATGCAAAAATCAAAGTATCTTCACTGCCCAATACCGCTTACGTAGCACCGCCCAAGCCCAGACCGGCAAACAGAAAGGTGTCCCGTCCCATCACTTCATCTTTCGCAAGACGCAGGCCTCCGGTGAGTCCGGATGCAGAACCCGCGGCAAAGGCAGAGGACACAGCTTCAGTCGAAAAGGCAGCCGGCTGACCCCCGGAGAAGCGTCTTCTTATGTTTTCGTTTTGTTCAGTAAATTTTCGGAATATTTCTCCCCCTGTTTATTGGGATTTTAGAATTGTATGCTATCGTATTAGCTGTGAACAGAAAGAAGACGAAATTATCTCCCCCTCATATGAATCAGAATCAGCCCCGGCCCCCAAAGCCGGGGCTGTCTGATTATCCGGAGCATTTTCCGGCCCCTGCGGGAACATCCGCAGGGAAATAACAGAACTGAAAACCGGAAACAAAGGCCCCTGCATCGGGCGGTGCAGGGGCCTTGTCATGCCGGCAGGGCCGGCTTTCTTATAAGATTCTTTTTTCTCTCAGCTGTGAAAGATGCCTCTTATTCCACGACAGTCACGGAAGTGATGTGAGGGTTGGGGCCTTCATACCAATAGAGGAAGCCTTCCATATCGATCTTCTGGCCGATCTCCAGAGCCTTGACAGCTTCGTAAACGTCGGTGCCGGCGCCTGTCAGATAGGACTCTACGGTGAAGGAATAAGTGTTGGTTCCGTCTGTTACATTGAAGTACAGGTCGTCGCCGTCGTTGCCGGAGCCGTCCCACTTGTAAAGGTAAGCGACTTCGTTGCCGTCGGGATCAGTGGAGGGAGCTACGGTCAGGCCCTTGAAAGCTGCGAAGTAGTTCATGTAGGTCTCCAGATCGTCTGTGCCCAGAGCTGCGGTCACATCGGTGGCCTCTGCGATATAGGGCTCTGCATCGATGACTTCATAGGACTGTACGTCGCTGATCTCGACTTCGCCGGAGAAGACTGCCTTGTAGCCGGAGACGCGGATCTTGGTTCCGGGAACCAGAGCTTCGTTGTCTTCCTCAGAGATGGGCATGTTGTAGATAAAGTAAGCGCCTTCTTCATTCTGTGTGTACATGGTAACGGCACCGTCCCACCAGCCCTGCTTGGCCTGTACATAGGTCTCGACAGTCACGGGATCGTCCACTTCTGCTGCCATGAAATCGGCATAGGACATGACCTCTGCGGGAGCCTCTTCTTCTGCGGGAGCTTCCTCTTCAGCAGGAGCCTCTTCTTCGGCAGGGGCTTCTTCTTCCGTCTTTTCCTCGGCTGCGGGCTCTGCTGCGGGCTTGGAGCCGCCGCAGGCTGTCAGTCCAAGGACCAGGGATGCTGTAAGCAGTACAACCAGTTTCTTTTTCATATCTTTTTCCTTTCCGGCCGCTCTTTGGCGGCCTCTCCTTTTGATCGCCGGCTTCTCCCCTCAGGGAGCAGCCGTGTCACATGTAAACCCGATCTGTCAGGTTACACTTCAGTTATAAGGATTTTGGAGAAATCCGTCAACCTCAATCCCCGTTAATCCCTTATTTGCCCCCGCCTTTTGCCTTTGTCTGCCGGTAGTCCCTGAGCACGTAGAGGCCGATCAGGATCCAGGCCAGGACCAGGGTGCCGATCAGAGCCTTGGAGCCCGCGGGCAGGGGGCCCAGATCCTTTTTGCCGCCGGATCCTTCGCTGGTCACGATCTGGTCCAGACGGTACAGGGAGGTGACAGAGGAGAAAAGCTCCTTCATGTACTTGTCGTCCACCTTCTCCTTGCGGCGTTCGGACTTGGTCACATTTTCGATTAGCTGGCCCGCCGCGTCTCTGAGGGAGGCGGAGCCGTTGAAGACGGGAGTGGTAAAGGTATTGGCGATGTTGTCGATCAGAAGCTGTGTGGCATCGATCTTGACCTGGTAGTGGTCCGTATTGTCCTCGCCGCCCCGGTTAAGATAGTCCTGATATTCCTCCGCCTGCTGGGCCTTCAGGGTGACCGGTACATAGCCTTCGGTCTCCGCATAGGCGATCTGAACGTCGTTGGTCAGCAGGTACTGGGTGAAGAGCCAGGAGGCCAGGACTTCCTGATGGTCTTCCTTGTTGAAGATACATACGGAAGGGCCCTGGGAGATCATCTTCGGATGTTCGGGATCGAACTGGGGCACGGTCATGACCTGCGTCTCGAATTTCACCAGCTTGTCCGCCGCGATGTCCACCAGAGGAGCCTCGCTCCCCATCCAGGTGGATCCGGCGGTGGAGTCCACCGCAAAGATACACTGGCCGGCGTTGAGGAAGTTGGCCGGATAGCCGCCGATCTTGAAGGTGGAGAAGGCTTTTGTTCTGGCATGCTCGCCGATGGTATAAAGAAGATCCTTTGTGTCGTCGTTGAAGATCTGGATCTCTCCCCCGTCCGTGGAATAGGGAGCGTCCTTCTGGGCCAGCATCTGGATCATCATGTTGTCGGTGGACTTATAGATGAAGGGGATCAGGACGTTCTGTCCGTTGACCTTGAAGCTGCCGGACTTATCCTTTTCCATGGCCGCCTCGGACACCTCCCAGACAAAGTCCCAGGTCAGGGTCTCGGGCAGTTCAAAGCCCAGTTTCTCCACGTAGGTCTTATTGACATAGCAGGCTTCGGTGGACCGCATGTAGGGCAGGGCGTAGTAGACCCCGCCTATGGTGCACTCGTCCAGAAATTCCGGCACCACCTCGTCCTTGGAAGGCCCGTCAAAGAGGACCCCGGCCCCGCCCAGGCCGTATTTCTCATCGGTCAGCAGGTTGTCCAGAGGGACCACCACGTTCTCGCCGGTCAGGTAAGTGGCGATGTGGTCCGGATAGGAAATGCAGACGTTGGGGGTGGTGTTGGTGGAAATATTGGTGATGACGTCGTTGTAAATGGTGCCGTAGTCCGTATAGGTACGGATATTCACATGGATGTTGGGGTAGTAGGACTCAAAGTCCTTTATGGCCTTTTCATAGATCTTGACCTGGGTCTTGTTGGTATCGTTCTTGGCCCAGAAGGTAATGTTGTAGTCCCTGGAGGTGTCGAACTCTTCGGGCAGCTCAAAGGACACACGCCTGGCAGATCCGTGGCAGCCTGTCAGCAGAATGCCGCATACAAGAACCAGCGCCAGCATAAGGGGCAGAAATCTTCTTCCGGTCTTTTTCATCCCTTGATACCTCCTCTCGAAACGCCTGCCATGATCTTTTTGCGGAAGATCAGGAAGAGAACGATCAGCGGTACGGAGATGGCCACCACGGCCGCCATCATGGCCGGCACGTTCTCGCGGCCGAAGCCGTTCTGGCGAATCTCCTGGATACCGTTGGACACCAGGTAGTAAGCCTCGTCGTCGGTGATCAGTCTGGGCCATACATAGGAATTCCAGCACTCGATGACCTTGAGGATGATGATGGTGATCAGGGTGGGACGGCAGATGGGCAGCATGACCTTGAAGAGATACTTGAGGTCGCTGGTCCCGTCCACCTTGGCCGCATAGTAAAGCTCATCCGGCACCTGGAGGAAGTTCTCTCTCAGCAGGTAAATATAGAAGACCGACGTAATGGAGGGCAGGATCAGACCGGTAAAGGTGTTGCGCAGCCCTGCGTTGGTGATGGTCTGGAAGTTGGTGATGATGACCAGTTCGTTGGGGATCATCATCAGGGACAGGAAGAGGGTGAAAAGCAGGTCCTTGCCTCTGAATTCCAGTCTTGCGAAGGCATAGGCCGCCAGGGTGATGACGATGATCATGGCCCCGGTGGTAATGAGGGTGAAGATCAGGGTATTGAGGAAGTAGCGGCTCAGGTTGACGGTGGTAAAGGCGTCCACGTAGTTCTGGAAGGTGGGACTTGCGCTGTAGAGCTTGGGCACCCACTCCGAGGAATACTCGCTGTAGCTCTTGATGGAGGTCAGGATCATCCAGTAGAAGGGGAAGAGGACCATAAGGGCCCAGAAGCCCAGGAGGACGTAGACCGCGATATTCAGCGCTCTGGTGCGGGCAGAGGCATTCTTTTTGATCTGATCATAGGAATTATCCATCTGTATGCCTCCCTTCTTAATAGTGGACATGCTTCCTGGAGACCAGGAGGTTGATGCATGTGATGGTCAGGACGATGGCAAAGAGGACGATGGCCGCCGAGGACGCGTAGGAGGGATAGCCGCCCGAATCCCCGTAGAGCATGTCGTAGATATAGCCGACGATAGTATTCATTTCGGCCGCGTTCAGGTCTGTGCCGAAGAGGGCGACCGCGTCCGAATAGGCCTTGAAGGCTCCGATAAAGCCCGTGATGACCAGATAAAAGATGGTGGGGGAAATCATGGGCAGGGTGATCTTAAAGAAGATCCTGGGCTTTGAGGTCCCGTCCACTCTGGCGGCGTTGTAATAGTCCTGGTTGACCGATGCCAGGGCGCCGGTCAGGAGCAGGATCTTGAAGGGCATGACGATCCAGATGGTATAGAGGCACAGGACGAACATCTTGGCCCAGTAGGGACCGTCGATCCAGTCCACGGCGGATCCGCCGAAGAAGCCTATGATGTTGTTGATGAAGCCGTCCGAATAGGGGGTCTTCTGGAAAAGGATCATGAAGACCAGACCGACTGCCAGGGTGTTGGTCACGTAGGGCAGGAAAAAGATGGTCTGGAAAGCGTCCTTTAAGACCTTGATGGAGCTGAGGGCGGCCGAGATCAGCAGAGCGATGCCGGTGGAAAGGGGCACCGTGATAATGACCAGAAGGAAGGTATTCTTCAGGGCCTGCAGGAAATAGGGATCGTGCAGGACATAGGAATAGTTGTAGGCACCCACGCCGAAAGAGGTCTGGGACGCCGAATTGTATCCTTCCTCAAAGGAATAGATAAAAACGTCGATCAGGGGATATACCATGAACACGCCCAGGAAAAGGATGGCGGGCAGCAGGTATAACCAGGCCTTATTGCTTTTATAATCCATCTTTTTCCTCCTTACCTGTTTCTGGTGACCCGGATCCGCTCTTCCGTTTCCTTACTGAACAGATGGACCTTCTCCGACTTTAAGGCAAAGCGGATGATGCCGCCTTCGGGCTCCACCTTATTGGAGGAGTCGATGATGGAGCGGATGGTAGGATTTTCGGAGGCGTCGGAATAGGAAACGATGGAGATATCGCGGCCCATGACCTCCACAGCACCGAACCTTACCTGGAAAGGTCCCTGGTCATGGAGAATAAAGCCCTCGGGACGGATGCCCACGTAGACCTCCTGGTCGGATACGCCGGGAACGTCCAGGACCTGGCTGCCGTCGATATAGAGCTTTTCTCCCTTTACGGTCCCCGTGAATACGTTGATGGGGGGAGTGCCCAGGAACTTGGCCACGAAAAGATTGACCGGATCGTCATAGACCTCCTGGGGCTTTCCAATCTGCTGGATCACACCCAGCTTCATGACGATGATCATGTCGGAGATGGACATGGCCTCTTCCTGGTCATGGGTAACAAAGATGGTGGTGACTTTGGTCTCGGTCTGGATCCTGCGGATCTCTTCTCTGGTCTGGAGGCGGAGTCTGGCGTCCAGGTTGGACAGAGGCTCGTCCAGAAGAAGGACTCTGGGAGTCTTGACCAGGGCTCTGGCAATGGCCACGCGCTGCTGCTGGCCGCCGGAGAGCTCGGAGGGACGGCGGTCCATGAAGGGCTCGATCTGGACCAGCTTTGCCGCTTCCATGGCCTTGGCTTCCATGGCCTGCTTTGTCATCTTCTGGTCCCCCTTGAGGTTCTCCAGAGGGAATACGATGTTCTGGCGGACTGTCAGATGCGGATAGAGAGCATAGTTCTGGAAGACCATGCCCACGCCCCTGTTCTCCGGAGGCAGATTCGTGACATCCTCGTCACCGAAAAAGATCTTTCCTTCCGAAGGCCTCTGCAGACCGCAGATCAGACTCAGGCATGTGGACTTGCCGCAGCCGGAGGGGCCCAGAAGACCGATCAGCTTGCCGTCGGGAATTTCAAAATTGAAATTGTTGACGGCAATGACGTCATCGCCCTTGCGGTTGCGGTTGGGAAACCGTTTTGTCAGATTCTCTAATACGACTTTCATAAGCTTTTCCTTTCTCCCCGTAGATTTGGAAGCTGGTGGTTTTATGAAGCAGCAGAGCAACGCTTCACACGGATAAATTATATCACGAACATGGGCCTCTGACATAAAAAGAATGCCTGATCCGCGGCCTTCGGCCGGGATCAGGCATTTTTCGTCTGTTACTGTTTTTTAGTTTCGTCAGCCTTGATACAGTATTTCTCCAGCAGCCTTTCCACCACCCTCTCCGGAGGATCGCCTTCCATGTCAAAGATCTTTAAGACAGGGGGCCTTTCCTGTTCCTTTTCGTAGTTAAATAAATCCCCGAGTATATGTGCCCTTTGACTGAGTATCTCCACTTCCTCTAATATGTCAAAATCACTGTCGCCTTTCCTGTCTTTTTCGGTCAGGCCTAACCTGGAAAAAATATTTTCAGGCAAGTCATACAGTTCCACGGAAAGTACGTCGGGTCCGTAGAGCTTTTCTTTAAAAAATTCCGGATCGGTCAGGGGCGTGACCGACAGGACCAGATTCTCATTCTTTCTCATGAGTTTTCTGATCATCACGCCCCGTTTTCTGTCCCTTTCCCCGGGAGACACGGTCTTTTCGAATTCTTCCATACTGATCCCGTACTTTTTCCCGATCTGGTCATCCAGATCAAAGAAGGGGATCCCCAGCCTCCGGGCCAGAAGTTCTCCTATGACGCCCTTTCCCATGCACTCCGGGCCAAACAGCAGAATCTTCATACATGACTCCTTTCTTTCCGGCTTAAAATCTCTCCCTCCAGAGAGAGGATATCCTCCAGGGGGATCTTTGCTCCATCTGCAAACACCAGACATTTTTCAACGGGATCGATCCGCCGGATCCTCCCCGCCATCTCTTCGTAGGATCCGCCTTCCTTCAGGGGATCCACCAGAAAATATGTCACCTGAACCAAGGGCCTCTCCGGAAGATGCTCCTCCAGAATCTTCAGCTGTCTGTCCAGGTCCGCCCTCTCCTCCTCCGACAGATCGATCTTTCTCTCCGTAAGCCTTGCCGTCTCCGCCACGGCTTCCTCATGGCCCGTCAGAGCCCGGAAGGGCATGAACTGGGCAGCCCTCTTTTCCATGTCCATGGGAGGGTGCTTCTGCGATACATGATGAGGCAGATCAATGATGTCCTCATAAGGACTTTTTCCTTCTTCTGTCATGCCTTATGGCCTCCGATCTGGCTGTTGCGCTCTCTTGCGGTGGCCCCTTCCTGCAGATCCGCTGCCCGAAGGACTGCATTCTTCCCGAACTTCTTCTGCAGGGCAAGGACCGCCTCCTGGGCCTTCTTTTCCTTCATGAGCCTTTTCTCTTCCTTCTCCCGGAGACTCCCCTCTTCTGAGTGCTTTTCATCCTCTCCCATGCCGAAATCGGCAAAGAGGTCCATCTGTTCATAGACCGTTTCCCCGCTCCCGGCGGCGCTCTTTTCCACATGCACCGCCGTCAGGTAGATCCTTTTGGAAAGCAGGGAAGGATCCACGATCTTTCCGAACAGCTTCATGACCGCCTCCGATATCTGATCGGAGGAAGATGTAAGGCGTTTCAGGTTTACGGTCCCGCGGGCGGGCTTTGGAACCCGTATGCCGTAGAAGCTGTCTGAGATCTCCCCCTGATACGTCCCTCCCATTTCCGGAAGATTGGCCCTGTCAAAGCCTATGTAGAGAACGATCCTGTCCGTCACAAGGCCCTTTTCCATCAGGTGGAGGGACAGATTTCTTGCCATCTCCCGGACCACGATGCCTGTCCTCCGATAGTCCGAAGGGCAGTCCAGGACCTGGCCCTCTCCCACCGAGGAGGACTCGGGCACAAAGGCTTTGATCTCCTTCATGGTGCATGGCTCCCAGCCCCAGGCATGGTCTATGAGAAGCTCTGCGTTTACTCCGAAAAGCTTATAGAGCAGGTCCTCGTTATAATAATCCGTTTTCTTTCCCAGAGAGCACCTGGCAATGTCCCCCATGGTATAAAGGCCGCAGCCCTCCAGCTTTCTCTGGGTCCCTTTTCCCACCCGCCAGAAATCCGTCAGGGGCGTATGGGTCCACAGAAGGCGGCGGTAGGTCATCTCGTCCAGAGAAGCGATGCGGACCCCGTCCTCATCCGCGGGGATATGCTTTGCCACGATGTCCATGGCCACCTTGGCCAGGTAGAGATTGGTCCCGATCCCCGCCGTGGCAGTTATGCCGGTAGAAGCATAGACGTCCCCTATGATCCGCCTGGCCAGCTCGTGGGGGCCGATCTCCAGGGCCGGCAGATAGTCCGTCACGTCCATGAAGACCTCGTCTATGGAATAGACATGGATGTCCTCGGGGGCGGCATATTTGAGATAGATCTGATAGATCCTGGTGGAATAGTCCATGTAGAGGGCCATGCGGGGCACGGCCGTCAGATAGGACAGTTCCAGAGAAGGATCCGCGGAGAGCTTTTCCTGATCGCAGGAGTCTCCCTGAAAGGCTCCTCCCGCCGCCCGGCGTCTTCCCTCGTTGATCTTTTTCACCTTCTGCACCACCTCAAAGAGGCGGCAGCGGCCGGGAAGGCCATAGGCTTTCAGGGAGGGAGAGACCGCCAGGCAGATGGTCTTTTCGGTCCGGGAAGGATCCGCCACCACCAGATGAGTGGTCAGGGGGTCCAGTCCCCTCTCCCTGCATTCCACGGAGGCATAGAAGGACTTGAGGTCAATGGCGATATAGGTCCTGTCTGCTTTCTGCACAGACTTCTGATCCATGATGTCCTCCTTCCTCATAAGATCCTTCTCCCTGCCGGAGAGGGGCAGTTAAATTCATAACAGTTCCGTAACAGAAGCCAGGGAGGGAAGAATGATATCCGGGCAGTAATCATACTTTTCCAGATCCTCCATCTTTGTTTCCCCCGTCAGGACCATGACAGACAGGGCCTTCGTCCCCACTGCGATGGCGATGTCCGTATAGATTCGGTCGCCCACAAAGCAGAGCTCTTCTTCCCTGCAGCGGGTCTGATCCACCACGTAGTCAAAGGCGTGGCGGGTGGGCTTTCCGAAGAATTCGGGCCATCTTCCGGTGGAAGCCTCCACCATCTTTGCCATGGATCCGCAGTCAGGGATATATTCCCCTCCCGACATGGGACAGTTCCAGTCGGGATTGACCCCGTAGTAGACGGCTCCGTGGCGGACGAAGTGACAGGCCTTTGCCATCTTTTCGTAGGTCAGGGTCTTGTCAAAGCCCAGGATCACCGCATCGGGGTTTTTATCGTCCCGGGAAATGCCCGCATCGTCAAAAGCCTTTTCCAGGTTGGGGGTCCCCACCACGTAGCAGGTCATGCCGGGATATTTTTCTTTTATATAACGGATGATGACATGGGTGGATATGAAGATCATCTCCGGACTTACGTCGATCCCCATGCGGGAGAGCTTTTTTACATAGTCTCCGTGATTGGCGGAGGAGTTGTTGGTAAAAAAGCAGTAGTCCCTGCCGGTCTCCCGGGCCTTCCTTAAAAAGTCCAGGGTAAAGGGAAAAATATCGTTTTCAAGATAGATGGTCCCGTCCATATCCAGGACGAAGCACTTCACCCGGGACAGTCTCTCTTTCATCTCTTCTCTTGTCTTTGCTTCATAAAGGCTCATACTGCCGCCTCCCGCTCTGATTCTGAAGGCATTATATCACGAAGAAGGGCGCTTCCCAGCAGGAAGTGACATAAAAATGCCCGGGGACCAGGTCCCCGGGCAACCGGCTGCGGATCCTTTTAAACCGGCTGACCGCAGTCCCTCATAGCAATATTCCTCTTTCAGATATCCAGGTCTTCAAAGCCCGTTGCCGCGGCAAATTCCCGGGTCCGGAAGGTGATCATGGCATCCATGAGCCCTGCGCTGACAGGCACTTCCCCGCATGTCCGGATCAGGGCTGTCACATCTTCGGCCCGAAGGCGCCCTTTTTCCTTCAGGAAGGCAAAGAGCCTTTCCCAGGGGTCCAGGTCCTCATCTTCCAGGCCCGGCAGATATTCCGGCATAAAGAGAGGCGCCTTTTCGAAATACCGGGTCAGAAGGTCCCTGTACCAGGCCGCATTCCCGTCAGAGAGCTCCTTGGGGAAGGAAAGCCTGGCCAGAGCCATGCGGGCCGCAAAGTCCATGCGGAAGATCTCTCTGGCAAGATGGTCGAAATAGGAAACCTCCCTGGAAAAGAAGTCTTCCGGCACATGCTTCAGGCGGCCGAATTTCCGGTCTGCCAGAAGGATCTTGTCCCTGGCTGCGGGAAGGCCGATCCTGGTCAGTACCCTTCCATGAGGATCCTGCTTTTCCATCCAGACAAGGGAGACCGCATGGTCAAAAGCATTCTCGCAGATCAGGGGAGGATCCGTCTTCTGCCCGGGCGCTTCCCCTTCCTTCAGGATCAGATGCGTGATCCCGCAGGAGTTGAAGGTATGGGGACCCAGGGCCCGGATGCCGGAGGGCAGGACCAGCTTTTTCAGGCTGTGGCAGCCGAAGAAGGCGCCTACGTCCGGCATGCCCCGGACCATTTCCCCGCTAAAGGACCAGTTTCCCTTCCCGGGATCCCCGAGGGCAAGTCCCAGGACTTCCAGGCTCTCCGGCAGATGGACGCTTTTAAGATCTGCGCATTCCCCGAAGGTTCCGGGGCCAAGGACCTTTACGCCGTCCGGGATCCGGATCTCCTCCGTTCCATGACAGTGCCAGAAGGCATAAGGGCCGATTTCCTCTACCGTATCCGGAAGCAGGATCCTCCGGGCCGGGCCGCCGCTTTCTTCCTTTTCCCTGACAAGCCATCCCCCGTTCATCAGGACAAACATGTTGAAGCTGTAAGGGGCATGGAAAAGTCTGCGGAAGCGGTTCTCTTCCATGTGGAAGGGGGCAAAGGCCAGGGGGGCGATCCGCCGGATGGGCTTATCTCCCACGAAGCCGCGGAGCCTTAAGGTATCCGGCATGGCCTCCCTGGGCTTTCTGCTGCAGGACAACAGCGTCAGGCTCCCGTCCGGATTTTCAAAAAGCTCTATCTTCAGGCCTTCCTCTGTTTTATAAGTAAAAATATTTTCCATTGCCGCTGCCCCGTACCCTTTTACATGGGGATCTGCAGCTCCGCCAGGAGCTGGTCCTTTCTTTTATGCAGGAGCAGGTCCCTGCTTTCCTCAAAATATTCCCTGGACAGGAACTGTCCTATAAAAGCGGTGGCCCTGGGAGAGACCGAAAGATCTCCCACTGCCAGATTCAGTTCCATGCCTCTTCCGTAGGCATCCTTCAGAAAGGCCAGAAGGGATCCGATCCTTTTCTGTACAGACGCCACGTCTTCCTTCAGAAGGTCTCTTTCCTTAAGGAGGGAGAGCCTCTCCTCCTGCCAGAGCTGCCTTTCACCCGCAGATACTGCCTGGCCCTGGTCCATCCGGGCCTTCTTTTCTTTCAGTTCTTTTACCCGCAGGGCCAGGGCATCGTGGGTCCTGACACAGGCGTCCATCCTCCCCATGACCTCTTCCAGCAGAAGGCCCACCAGGGTGATCCTTTCATCCACGGCGGCTTCCCTGGCCTCCTCCAGGGTCTTTTCGTCATAGTCCCCCTGCAGGATGGCATCGATCTTCCATGCCTTCCTGTACTTCTGGTAGAGCTGGTAGTAAAGGGCGAAGTCTCTGGCCGTATCCGTATCCTGCAGGTACTGGGAAATCAGGGCGGCATCCACCGGGATCCCCAGCTCCTCCTGGTTCAGGATCATCTCCGACAGATCCTCCCAGGCCCTGGGCGTGACCACGTTCATGCCGTTCACCTGGGTCGTCACCTTATAGAAATCGTCCTGACGGATGTCCAGGTAGCTGACAATGCATCTGGCCACCCCGTTTGTCAGGGCATAGGCCTTGAAGGCGGCATAGTCGGGAGAGATTTCCATGACCTTGAGGCGGTCTCTGGTGGCGGCATCCAGTTCCCTGGCGCTCTTGTTGAAACGGGGCGGATTGCCTGCCGTCACAATGACCCAGCCGTCCGGTACCCTGTGGCCTCCGAAGACCTTGTACTGGAGAAAGAGCAGCATGGCGGGAGACAGGGTCTCGCTGACACAGTTGATCTCGTCCAGAAAGAGGATGCCTTCTCTTTTGCCGGTCTTCTGCATGCATTCATAGACAGAAGCCAGGATCTCGCTCATGGTATATTCGCTGACCTGATAGTGGAAGCCTTCAAATTCCCTGTCCACGATCACGGGAAGTCCCAGAGCGCTCTGACGGGTATGATGGGTCATGGAATAGGAAACCAGGCCGATCCCCATTTCGTCCGCCACCTGCTGCATGATGGCCGTTTTCCCAAGGCCGGGCGGTCCCACCAGGAAGACGGGGCGCTGGCGCACCACAGGGATCTTATAACGTCCCTCCTGATCCTTCTGCAGATATACCGTGATTGCGTTCTTGATCTGCTGTTTTGCGGTCGCTATGTTCATTCTTATCTTACTCCAATTCGTTCTTCTTCAGCAGCCTGATGGAATCCGTGGAAAGCACCGCCCGGATGGCCCAGGAGGGCACATTGGGCGAAATGTGGTCGTCGCGGTTGAAAATAAAGGCGGTCTTATATTCCGGCGCCTTCTCCGGATAGGCTCCCACGCCGTCCGTGAAGTATAAGAGTCCGTCCGGCATCTCCATCTTTCCCTCCCGGATCCGCCTGTCCACAAAGTCGAAGACCGGCCTGAAATCCGTTCCGCCAAAGCCCCTGAGCACAAGGCGGGGAATCAGGTCTTCCAGCTGGTCCATGTCCGTGATCCGCTCCATGGTCTGGATCTGGGCGTCGCACTGAATCAGGAGGATGTCCACCATACGGGTAAAAGAGCCTGTGCTTCGCAGGACGTCCACGGTCTTCTGCAGAAAGCTCTGTACAATCTCCCCCTGGACAGAGCCGGAGGTGTCGATGGCGATGACAAAGGTCCGGATCCTTTTCTCTTCGGCAAATTCCAGAGGTTCGATCAGGGGAATGTTGCCGTAGATCTCCAGCCCGTATTTATAATAGGCAATGTCAAAGGCGTCGTCAGAAATCTTCAGGGTCTCCTGAACGGCGCCGAAGTTTCTGAGGAATTCCCCGTAGTCGATCTCCTCCCAGAGGATGGATCCCAGCTGGTCGGCAAAGCGGCCGGCCCGGCTGCCGAACCGGTTCTGGAAGTTGTCCAGTTCCATCTGCACCTTCCGGGCTTCATTTCTCCACTTTTTCTCGGCATTTCTGAAAGCCCTCTCGTCGATCAGGTCCTCCAGATCTTCTGCGGTCATGCCGGGCTCTCCGGATTCGGACTCCTCTTTTCCGTCTTCCGGATCGGGAAGCAGAAGACCTCTTTTCACCTTCCGCCTGCCTGCGGCATCCCTGTTTCTCCACAGAGAATGATCGTCCATAAAAAAGAGAGGCGAGAGTCTCTCCACGTCCTCCCGGACTCTGGGATCGTCCATACAGGCATTGTAAATGCCTTCCGCGGTCATGACGCCCGCCCTGTTTTCGATCCTGAAAAGGGCTTCCCTGACTTCGCCGCTCACGGACAGAAAGCTCTCTTCCTCCCGCTCCCTTGCCAGGTCAGAGATCACCTTTTCCACCGCGATGTCGCAGGCTCTGTCCCAGAGGTCCCCCTCCTGCACCTTCCGCCGGAAGGGATGGCCGAACATGCAGTGGAGAAGCATGTGGAGAAGGGCATGGGCGGGCCAGTCCCGGTCCCTGGCAAAGGCCCGGATCAGGGCCTCCTCATCCATATATATACGCTGTCCGTCTGTCAGGGGACTCCCTGCCCCGCTGGTCCATACAAATGAAAAGTGTCCTGTGGCGTTCACAAGAAAGTGATACGCCAGCAGGACCTCTTCTATTGCAAGCGACCAGATCTGCATCGCCTGCTCTGTCATCAGATCTCTCCGTCCTCCACGTGGATCTTCATTCTCATCACTGCGCTGCCCATGGACTTGCCAAGGCTGTCAAGCCTCAGGCTCATGGTGGCGCCGCCTCCCAGGGCGTGCTTCATAACGAAGTTGAAACCTCCCAGGGAAGGAACATCATAACGGGTAATCTCTCCCTTGACCATGTCGCCGAAATAAGCTTTCAGCTTTTCGGGAGTGACTTCTCTTTCGATGATCTTGTAATACTCGGGCTTTCTGGCGTAAACGCAGACGTTGGAAGTATCGCCCTTGTCGCCGCTTCTGCCGTGGGCAATGTCATTTAAGTAGATCTCAGCCATTTTTTGTCTCCTTTCATCTTAGATTTCCAGGATATGGCTCTCGACCTGCACCACGTCTCTTGGGATCGTAGTGGGCCACAGGGCCATGACTTCCTGTACGTGGGAGCGTCCGCCGAAGAAGGATGCTCCGGGCGGTCCGTTCAGCTGCAGAGGGCTGATCTCGGGGATGATCTTGGCGCATTCCGCCTTATCCTCGGAGAATACAGCGATACGAAGGACACATTCGTTCAGGTTCTTCAGCGCTTCCTCACTCATATCGGCTACGCCCAGGTGCAGG
Source organism: uncultured Lachnospiraceae bacterium (assembly GCA_946614165.1). Lineage (GTDB taxonomy): Bacteria > Bacillota > Clostridia > Lachnospirales > Lachnospiraceae > CAG-791. The sequence goes on along the minus strand of CAMOGQ010000002.1, from coordinate 12,467 downwards.
GAGTTGAGTCCGATGTAGGAGATATGGATATCATCGGCCTTCATGCCTCTTCTCTGCATCTTCTTCATGATGACTTCGGCACAGTACTGGGCCTTCTCATAGGCATCCGGCCATGCGAAGCTCAGCATGCTGACGGTCTTCCAGCCCTTGTGATAGCCTACGCAGAGCTTTAAGGTATCCGGTCTGGGCTTGCCCTTGACGCCGCCCACACGGACTCTGTTGTCACCAATCTGGGTCAGAGTGGCATGGCTCACGTCCACGTTGACGTCGGGCGTGATATAGTTGGCGGGATCATGGACTTCATAGAGGAACTGCTCCTTGACGGACTGCTCGCAGATGATGCCGCCGCAGTCGGGAGCCTTGGTGATATCGAAGGTATCCTCGGTCAGTTCGGCAATGGGGAAGCCCAGCTCATCCATGCGGGGAACGCCTCTCCAGTCATACATGTAGTTGCCGCCGGCGCCCTGGCCGCCGCACTCCAGGAGATGTCCTGCCATAATGCCTCTGGCCAGGTTGTCCCAGTCATCGGCAGCCCAGCCGAATTCATACTTGAGGGGTGCCAGGAAGAGAGCGGAATCCGCAGCGCGGCCGGTGATGACCACGTCGGCGCCCTGGTCCAGACATCCTTCAATACCTTCGTGTCCCAGGTAGACGTTGCAGTTATAGATCTTATCAACGATATCGTTGAAATTGCCGTCGTAGTCGAAGTTGGGGAAGGTCCATCCGTCCTTCAAAAGCTGAGGGATCTTATCCTTGATGTTGTCGCCAAGGACGTAGCCGATCTTATAGCCCTTCATGCCTTCGCCTTCGGCCCAGTTTTTGATTCCGTCCACGCAGCCCTTAATATTCATGCCGCCCGCATTGGTCATGATGCGGATGTGCTTTTCCCAGGCTTCCTTTCCGGCTTCCTTCAGGATACGGGTCTGGAAATCGGGAGCAAATCCCTTTTCAGGATTCTTAAGCTGCTGCTTTGCCATGATGGACAGTGTCAGTTCAGCCAGGTAATCGCAGCCCATGTACTGGATGTCCGCATGACGGATCATGTGGATCGCCGCATCCGGGGAATCTCCCCAGAAGCCCTGGCCGCCGCCAATCGCTATTTTCTTCATGCTGTTTCCTCCTGTTTATAGTGTATATAACTGACTATCCCAAGGATCAGATAGCCTTTTTCTCGCGGAGATCTGCGATCTCTTCGTCGGTCATGCCCAGCATGCCCTTCAGGATCTCTTCGTTGTGCTGGCCCAGCGTGGGAGCGGGGCAGGTGACCCTGGGCATCATCTCCATGAGCTTGATGGGGTTGCCGTTGACCACCATGGAGCCAATGACAGGATGCTCCACTTCCACGAACATTTCCCTGGCATCCCGGATGTGGGGGTCTTCCACGATCTGCTTCACGTTGTTGATGGGACCTGCGGGAATGCCCTTGCCCAGGATGATGTCCACGATTTCGGCCACTGTACGTTTTGTAGTCCACTCTTCAATGTACTTCTTCTGGATCTTGTTGTTCTGTACACGAAGGGGAACGGTGAGGAAGCGTTCGTCCGTGATCATCCATTCCATATCCAGGACCTCACGGCAGAGCTTCTCATAAAGCTTCTGGTTGCCGCAGGCGATGATGACCTTGCCGTCCTTGGCCTGATAGGAATCATAGGGAGCGATGGAGGCGTAGGCGTTGCCCATGCGGACAGGGAGCTTTTTGGATTCAAAGTAACGGATGTAGGCGTTCTCCAGGCTGGCCACCACGGAGTCTACCAGGGAGACGTCGACTCTCTGGCCGATGCCTGTCTTTTCTCTGGCATAAAGGGCCATGCTGATGCCCATGACCAGGTTCATGCCGCCCAGGATATCGCCCATGGCATTGCCGGATCTGGTCTCGTCGCCGCCCTCTGCGCCGGTGATGCTCATCAGACCGCCCATGGCCTGGGAGATGATGTCATAGCCGGGCCTCTGGGAATAGGGGCCGTAGGAGCCGAAGCCCGAGACCGCGCCGTAGATCAGACGGGGGTTGATCTTCTTAAGAACAGATTCATAGCCCAGTCCCAGCTTTTCCATGACGCCGGGCCTGTAGTTTTCAATCACTACATCGGCTTTTTCCACCAGCTTCTTGAAAACATCCTTCCCTTCCTCGGTCTTGAAGTTGAGGGTGATGCCCTTCTTATTGTGGTTCAGGTTTGCGTAATAGACGCTTTCGCCATTCCTATAGGGACCGTATGCTCTGGCGTCGTCGCCTCTGCCGGGAACCTCGATCTTAATGACATTGGCACCGAAGTCTCCGAGAATGGATCCAGCATAAGGACCGGCAACCACTCTGGTCAGATCCAGAACGGTTACGCCTGCCAGGGCCTGGGGCTGATTTTCATAACGATTATTCATTCCTGTTACCTCTCATTTTCGGAGCGCTGGCATACTGTGCAGCCAGAGCCCGGAGACCGGAAGCGCTCCTCTCCGGTCCCCGGATGACCCGCAGGCCACCTCTTTGCTGTCAATAAATTCTTAATATACTAATATACTTTGATTATACTCTGATTTTCTATTAAGCAGAAGCCAGGAGTCCGCAGAAGAGGCATCCGATGATGACCATGACCACGGAGATCAGCCATGCATAGGGCAGGGTGTGCTTCTGGTGATCGCCCAGATCCTGTCCGGCCAGACCCAGCAGAAGGAAGGTGGCGCCGGTCAGAGGAGACAGCGGGAAGCCCAGGGTCATCTGGCCCATGATGGAAGCCTTTGCGACTGCCACTGCGGAACCGCCCATGGCTGCCACTGCGTTGGCAATAACAGGCATGACGCCGTAGTAGAAGGAGTCGGGATCGAACAGGAGGGAGAGCGGTACGCTCAGGATACCGACAACGGGTGCCATGACTTTGCCCACGGAGTTGGGGATGATGGCTACCAGGGCGTCTGTCATGGCTGTCAGCATGCCGGAGCCCTTCATGACACCGGTAAAGGCGCCGGCCGCGAATACGATGGAGACCATCAGGAAAGCGGCCTTTGCATGGGAGTTGATGATGTCATGCTGCTGCTTGACGTTGGGATAGTTGACGATCAGCAGGATGCAGAGGCCGATCATAAAGGTGGCTGCGGGAGAAAGCAGTCCCTTGATCAGGATGAAGAGCAGGACAATGATCAGGCAGATGTTGAAATACCATCTCCATCCTTCGCGGACCAGGTCCTTGTTCTCAGGGGTGTCGGCCTTGATCTCTTCCACTTCGCAGGGATCAGCGGGGATGCCGGCTGCAAGACGCTTTGCTTCCTTTCTGCCCAGCCATGCGGAGCAGAGAAGAGCCATGACAAGACCTGCGATCCAGGAAGGCATGATGCCGACCCAGAGCTGGGAAGCGGAAACTTCATAGCCGAGACCGGAAATGGCGCTGGCTGCACGGATGGTGGGGCCGCCCCAGGGCATTACGTTCATGATGCCTGCCGCAAGCGCTACGATGGTGGCTTCCACCCAGAAGTTCATCTTCATCTTTCTGAACAGAGGCATGCAGGCGGGGATGGCGATCAGGAAAGTGGTGGCGCCGGAACCGTCCAGATGGCAGATGCAGCCGATCACGAAGGTGCCGATGCAGATCTTGACGGGGTCATTGCCTGTCAGCTTGAGGATCTTGTTGATGATGGGATCGAATACGCCCGCGTCGGAGCAGATGGAGAAGAAAAGAATCGCGAAGATGAACATGACGCCGGTGGCGACGATGGAGGAAAGGCCGGAGCCCATCCATCCGGACAGAGACTTGAAGGTCTGTGTGAGCTGGTCTCCGAAGGTAACGACCGGCGGAGTAAAGGCTGCACCGGCTTCTTCCGCTTTAGCGGCCGCCGCATCGATGATGGTCTGCGGAGCGGTAACGAAGGCGGTAATAAAGCCCGTGACGGCGGGGACGATGATCAGAGCAATCAGGGTAGAGCTTTTCTTGCTCATGATCAGGGTCAGGACCAGAATGATGGTTAAGAAACCCAGAAACGCTAACATATATTCCTCCTCTTGAAATATGAAATGTTTTTTTCCCGCAAAAATATGCGGAAAGGTATCTACAAATATGATAAAAAGGAATATACTATAATTCAAATCATTGTATTTTATCTTTTTATAAGTTAAACTTATGTATATGCAGTCCTCCTGAAAGACAGTAAAAATGCAGCAGGGAAGCTCTGACATGCCCCCGGATAAGGGAAAACAGACAGAAACAAGTGCGGAAGGAGAAGCGATGATCTCGAATCTTGAATATTACAGGACCTTTTTTGCAGTGGGAAGTTTTCTTTCCTTCACCAGAGCCGCGGACTACCTCTGCGTCTCCCAGCCCGCCGTAAGCCAGAGCATCCGCCGCCTGGAGGAGGAGCTGGGCTGCACCCTCTTTATCCGCAGCGGCAAAAGCATGTTTTTTACCGCCGAAGGGCAAGAACTCTTCCGCCATGTCAAAATCGTCATGAAGGAGCTGCACAGCGCCGAATATTATGTGTCAAAGCTGTCCGCCCTCAAGACCGGAGAGCTGGTGATCGGGGCCACCGAGACCTGTATCCGCTTCTATCTGATGGACAAGATCCGGCACTTCCGGTCCTCCCATCCGGATATCCGTCTGATCTTCCGGGGCGCGACGACCCATGACCTCTGCCGGCTGATCGAAAACAGCGAGATGGATATCGGGCTGGTCATCTCCCCGCTGCCGGAAGGCTACAGCTTCCATACCACCCATGTGCGCGACTTTCAGGACGTGCCCGTAGTCTCAAAAAAGCTGGGCCTGGATCCTGACAGGATCTACAGTCCGGATGACCTGACGGCATGGCCCCTGATTTCCGTATCCGAGGAAAACATCGTCCGCCAGCTGCTGGAAAAATGGTTCTTCGAAAACCATACCCTCTTAAATCCCGCCTATACGGTCCGGAACATGAGCATGGTGGCCCAGTTCATCCGGGAGGACCTGGGCATCGGGATCCTGCCCCGGGAATATGTGGCCGCAGACCTTGCATCCGGGACTCTGATGGAGCTGAAGATGACTTCTCTCCCGGAGACCCGCTCCCTTTACATCGCCACCAACCCCAACGTGCCCTTTTCCGAAGCGGGACGGCAGTTCATGGAGCTTTTGACGGCCGATGCCCGGTAACGTGAAATCTGACGGCTGAAACAAAGAAGGAGACCGGAGCGCTTTTTGACAAAGTGCTTCGATCTCCTTTTATCAGTCATATAAAAATCCGGGGCGGATCTCTTTACCGCATATGGGCAGGGCTCTTCAGAAGTTCCTCGCGGACCGCGTTCACCTGGCGGATATGGCTGGCCACGGTGGTGCAGCAGCCGCCTGCAGCCGCTGCCCCTGCCAGGTAATAATCCCTGGCGCAGTCTCCGAAGGGGCGCTGGCCCTCTTTTCCGTGCCAGGTCTTGGTCACAGGGTCATAGGTCTCTCCGGAGTTGGGATAGACCGCAATGGGAAGGTCCGTGCCCGACTTAAGCTCCCGGATCAGGCTCTCGATGAACATGGGCGCCGTGCAGTTGACGCCGATCATTACAAGACCGGGATGGTCTTTGGAGAGGACCGCCGCGCAGTCCCGGATCCTGTCTCCCTCACAGATATGCTTTCCGTCCTTACAGGAAAAGCTGATCCAGTAGGGAGCTCCCAGATCCTCCGCTATCCGCGCGCAGACCAGGGCTTCCCTGAGGGAGGGCTGGGTCTCAATGAGAAGAAGATCCGCTCCCTCTTCCCAGAGCAGTTCCATCCTGCGTCTGTGGAAGGTGTCCAGGTCCTCATCGGAAATATCATAGCCGCCACGGTATTCGGAGCCGTCCGCCAGATAGGCCCCGTAAGGGCCGATGGCGCCCCCGCAGATAGGATAGGGGCGGCCGCTTTCTTTTCCTTCTTCCTGCCACCACTCTTCCCGGGCCGCATGGAACATGCGGACCGACCGGCGGATGATCTCCTCCGCTTCTTCATTTGTGTATCCGTTTTCCGTAAGTCCCGGAATGGTGGCCTGATAGGAGGCCGTGATGTGGAGGTCGGCCCCGGCTCTCAGATACTGGAGGTGGACTTCCTTTACCAGCTCCGGTCTTTCCGCCAGGACTCTGGCCGTCCAGAGACGGTCATTTAAATTGCAGCCAAGTCCCTCCAGGGCCGTGGACATGGAGCCGTCCACCACCAGAAGTCTTTTTTTGTCAAACAGGTCCTTCAGATTTGTTCTTTCCATCTGTTTCATCCTTTCTCAGCTTTTTCGTCGATCATGCCGAAGGCCACGTCCGGAGGATTCTCTCCCCTTTCCTTGGCCGGAATGAATCTGTCCCAGAAATCATGGAAGAGCCGCATAATTTCTTTCTGCTGGGTATAAATAAAGGTCATGGTGATCAGGATATAGACGGCGGACAGGATATCCGTCATGGCCCAGAGGGAAGCCGCCTCAATGTTGTAGAAAAGGACGCAGGGCAGCATGTAGTAGATCATGTAGACCCTGGTGGCGATCCTGTTCTTTTCCGTATCCCCGAAGGCATAGTTGATGGACTTCTCGCAGGAGTAGTACATGCCGATGATGGTGGTCCAGGCAAAGACCGCTATGGCCGCCGACATGAAATATCCTCCGAAGCTGCCGTAGGAGACCTTGAAGGCCACGGTGGTCAGCTGGGCGGAGTCTACGCCGGGATAATCCACGTAGACATTGGTCAGGATCAGAGAAAGGGCCGTCACCGAGCAGACCACGATGGTATCCAGGAAGACCTCGCCCCAGCCCCAGGAAGACTGGCGGACGGGATGATCTGTCTTGGCAGAGGCATGGGCGATGATGCCGTAGCCTGTGCCCGCGTCGTTGGAATACAGGCCTCTGGCCACGCCGTAGCGGACGGCGTCCCTGACCGTGGCGCCGGCAAAGCCGCCGATGCCGGCCATGGGCGTAAAGGCCGATCTGAAGATCAGGCCCAGGGCGGAAGGGACCATGGGCAGATGGGTCACAAGAATGCCCAGGCCGCCCAGGATATAGGCCATGGCCATCAGAGGGACCACTTTTTCCATGACCGAAGAGATGCGCTTTAAGCCGCCCCAGATGGTCAGAAAGCAGGTAATACCCAGGACTGTGACGGAAACGATGGGCGCGATTCCGAAGCCCTCCTGAAGAGAGCTGGTCACGGACTCCGTCTGTACGCAGCAGGTCCAGGGACCCAGAACAAAGCAGGCAGCGGCCAGGACCATGGCCCCGCCCTTCCAGCCCAGGGCATTCTTCATGACGAAGGACCGGTCGCACATGTATTCATCCACGGATTCGCTGTATTTGACCCGGAATCTCTGACCCAGGATGATCTCGCAGGCCTTGGTGGACATGCCCAGAAGGCCGGATACCCACATCCAGAAGACCGCGCCGGGGCCGCCGGCCACGATGGCCGTGGCAACGCCGCCTATGTTGCCCACCCCTATGGTGTTGGCCATGGCGGTGCAGGCTGCGGCAAAGCCGGAGACGGTTCCCGTCCCTTCGCCTTTGGAAAACATCTTTCCGAAGGTGTTTCTGAAATGGAAGCCTATGTTGCGGAAGTTGTAGCGGAAGCCGAAGCGGATGGACAGATAAAGGCCCGTTCCCACCAGAAGGACCGTCATCCAGGTGCCCCACATAAAGTCGGAGACCGCCGTCAGAAAATTCAGAATCATAATGAATACCTCTCCCCTTTTTGTAAATGAAAAACGTCTCTTTCAACAATATAAAGGGAGCGGGGAGACATTTGCAATCAGTTTTGGCCCTCCGGCAGCATAAAAAAACACCCGGAAGGGAGACTTTATCCTTCCGGGTGTCCATGATGCATTTCTTTTGTCCGCCGGTACCTTAAGGCCGGATCTTCAGGGGAGAGTCACAGTACTGGCACTTGTTGTTCCTGCCTCTGATCACCGTGTTCCTGGCACCGCAGCCGGGGCATTCCACCACCAGCGTATTCTCCATTTCTTCCTGGACTTTCTCTTCCCTGGCGGCAGTGACCAGAAAGACCCTGCCGGCTCCGAAATCGGGCCTTATGCCGGTCATGAAGTTCTTGTCCAGCAGGATCTGCAGGATCCTTTCCATGTTGCCCCGGACCCGGGCTTCCCTCTGCAGACCGGAAAGGCTGATGCTGGACCCGGATGTACGGTCAAGGGCCTGGGCGATCCGCCTGGCATACCGTACCCGGACCCTTCTGATCAGGATCCTGGCAAAGGGGAAGACAAAAATGAAAAGAACAAGAGCATCCGCAACGATATCCGTGCTCGTCATTCCGTATCCCATATCATCCGCCACAATACTGATGCCCGCAAGGATAAAGAGCAGCAGTACTGCCATAACAGGGATCTCCCATATGCGGTTCTTTGCCTTACTTGTCAGAAACTCTTCCATCTGCGTCCTTCCTTTCAGCCTTTGCAGAACCGGACCTTTGTCCGGCTCTGCATCAGATTATAACATATCCGGCGGAAGGCTCAAATCTTATTCTGTCTGATTAACAACGCCTGTGAAAAGGGGAACCCCTTCGTAAGAGCGGACAGCAAAGACGAAGGGTCTGTCCAGGGTAAAGTATGCTTCCTCTTCCACCAGGGCTGCGCCGGCTGCCATGATGGCCGTATAGGCCGCTGCCTCAATGCCTTCTTCATCGATTTTGACTCTGGCATTATGAAGCGCCCTGCTGATACAGATCTCCGGGACCTCTGTCAGGGGGGTAAAGTCCGATGCCTTGGCATCAAAGGCCTTCTCGATCCCCAGCTCTTTCAGGCCGGAGATCAGGTCCAGGGAGCTGGTCAGGTCAAATTTCGGAATGGCCGCATGGATCATGACATTTTTGGAATTATCCCATTCCCAGGGATCTTCCATGGTCAGAAAACGTCCCAGTTCTTCGTCCTTAAGCAGAGCTTCGGGGCTTACCCCCTCTGCCGGCAGGATAAAGAGCATGGACCCTGTGCCCGTCAGATACTTTTCATAGACCGTAAAATTCTCTCCCAGGTAGAGAGTGCCGATGCCGTCCTCATGCATGAAATCCGCCTGCCTGTCGCCTCCTGCTCCGTGGAAGGTATCGGGAACCGTGAAGGCTTCCTCAAAGGTGTTCACCCATCTGGCCTTGAGCCATATGGTGGACGCCAGGGCCGCTATGGTATCGGGATCAAATCCAAGAGACGATGTCTGCTCCTTCAGAAGGTCTCCCGTCATCTCGTTCAGCCAGTCCCGGAAGGCTTTGTTCATTTCGGCAGAGCCCATTTCCCCTTCAAAAACGGAGGCATGGAGCTTTTCCTCCATCCGGTCCGCCGTATCCTTTCTGCAGCTGCCGGAGCCGTCGATCCAGAGGGAATTGCCCAGAAGGCACTTGCCCTCCTCACTGTCCCGGCTGATTCCCTTCCATATGGCAGCGGTCCTTTCCTCCATTTCCTCCAGGGATCCCGCATGGACGGCGTCCAGGATCTGCTGCCGGGTCTCCGTATCCGTGACCTCGGCCAGAAGTCCCAGGGCCATATACACGTTTACAGGGGAATAAATATGGTTTTTTCCGTCCTCTTCTCCCAGAAAGACAGGAGCGGAATCCAGGAAAAAAGCTCTGAGGCCCTTAATCTCTTCCTGCTTCAGTTCGTACATGTCGTCTTCCTCTTCCATCGGACCGGCTTCCTCATCCGGCTCTTCTTCCTCACTTATATCTTCCTCCGGGCTTTCCCTTTCTTCCAGGGGAACCACGTCCTCCCCAGGAGACTGATCACCGGCCCCGCCGCAGCCGGTCATAAGGACTGCGGCAAGAAGGACTGCTGTCAGCTTCTTATATAAATTCCTGTTTCTCATTTTTTCTGCCTCCTGCCCGCCGGGCAACATCATTTTCTGCTTCTATAGATACAGTATCCGCCGGCAGCCTTTCTGTTGCCTTCCGAAAGAAAAAATAACATTTTCATCCTGACTTCCTTTTTCACGCTCTCCTGATCCGGTGCGAGCCCATGCTTTCTGCAGATCGGTCCGGCTTCCGCTCTTATCCGGTTCCCGCTCTGCCTTGCCCTCCCCCGGTCTTAAAAAGCTGTTTTCTCAAAAAAAACCCCGACTGCAAAACTCCATTTACAGTCAGGATCTCGGTCTTTCTTTATGTCAGTGCGCTTTTATTATGCCAGAACGGAATCCGCGATCCGGATGGCTTCCTGCATCTTGGCGGCACTCTTTTCCAGCAGGTCATACTCATGGCGGGTCCATTTTTCTTCCAGACGCTGCTCCACGCCGGCCACACCGATGATGGAAGGCAGCGAAATGGCCACTCCCGACAGTCCGTATTCGCCCTGCAGGGTGGAGGTGACGGGTGCAATGGTCAGGCGCTGGTTCAGGACCGCGTCCGCCAGGGAGCATACACAGGTAGCGATGCCGTAGTGGGTCCTGCCCTTGGCCCTTATGATCTCGGCGCCCATGTTCTTGACCCTTTCATACAGTTCTTCCTTCTGTGCGTCGCCCCAGGCAAGCTTCACGTTCTGACAGTACTCGTCCATGGGAACGCCCGCTATGGCCAGTCTGCTCCATACGGGGAACTGGGTATCTCCGTGCTCTCCCACGATGTTGCACTTGACAGCCTCCACGTGGATCCTGGTATAGTTGGCGATTCCCCGCACCAGACGGGAAGTATCCAGCACGCAGCCGGTGCCGAAGACCCGGCCGGCAGGCAGGTCCATCCAGCGGTCGCATACATAGGTCATGATGTCTACGGGGTTGGAGACCACCATGATGGTCCCTCTGGTGTAATACTCCAGGATAGAGTCCACAACGCTCTTCATGATCTGAACGTTGTCCTGGATCAGCTCCAGTCTGGATTCACCGGGCCTTCTGCTTCGTCCTGCGGTAATAATGATCAGGTCGGAGTCCCGGATATCCTCATAGCCGCCGCAGCGGACGGACGAAGATCCCATGTAGGGAATACCGTGCTGGATGTCCAGGGCCTCTCCCACAGCCTTGGGCTCGTTCTTATCGATCAGGATGATCTCACGGGCCAGGTTGCGGATGGTCAGTGCATAGGCGATGGATGAACCGACGTATCCTGCGCCTATGATGACGACCTTTCTGTTTCCGATATGCATATTCATGAAATGAAGCAATCCTCCTTCAGATATATATGGTCAAAAAAGGAACTCACTGCAAAAAAGCAGTGAAGTCCCTTTTCAATCTGATCAGCCGATATACAGCATTCTTCTCAGTGCGTTATATTATACACTGGAGATTCCAAAAAAGATATATAAAGATAGTGACCTTTTTCCTAAGAAACTGTCTACATTTTACCTGAATCCGAATTTCGCGGCCGCCCTGTCATAGGCCGGAACCGGAATATAGTATTTCCTGCCAAGACGGCAGACTTCAAAGATCTGGCCGTCGATCTCCGACCTGCCGCCCAGTTTTACATCCTTCTGCAGGGAGGTGGTAAAGGAAGGATCCAGAGAATCCAGGATCTTCAGATTGGTCTCCACCAGGTCCGTATCGAAGGTGATGTGCATGGCTCTGGCGATCTCTTCGATCTCCCTGACGCATTCGATATACATCTGCCTGGGCTCTCCTTCCCTCTGCAGAGCCTTTGCCGTGCAGTCATAGTAAAGCCCCACTGCGCTGTTGGGAGAGACCATGGAGAACTTCTGCAGGGTATCCCGGCGGATGTTGTCGGAGTAGACCGCCGTGATGCCGGCCTCCTCCAGGTCCTTTTTCACCTGTTCCAGAAGGGGATTGCCCATGCTGCCGTCCACTTCTCCGTAAAGGACGCGGAAAATATCACTGACCATGCGGATGACGCCTGGCTCTTCCACGGAGGCGGCGATATACATGCAGCCGTTCAGGACATGAAGTCCCGGCAGGTCCCTGGCGATCTTTTCCCCGGTCCCGTATACGTTCTGGATGGGAATTACGATGGTTCTCTCTCCCGCAGCCTTCTGCAGGATGTCATAGACCTCCTCCACCGAATAATACTTGGTGCACAGGAAGATAATATCGGGCTTTGGAGCAACGCCGGAAAGGAGTTCTTCGTATTCCTCCTCCGTCATAGCGGGAAGAGCCACGGACCACTCCGCTTTGTCCTTCCGGACCCTGAGGCCTTTCTGACGTATGGCCAGGCGCTTTTCTCCCCTGGCGATCAGGGTCACGTCCTTTCCTGCTCTTTTCATGTATGCAGCGATGGCGCCGCCCGTTCCGCCTGCGCCTATGATCAGATATCTCAGTTCCATGTCTTTCTTCTCCTTCCTGACGTTCCTTTCCGGGATCCTGTCCTCATTATATTAAAAAAAGTCCCGGCACGCCACTGCGTACCGGGAAAGAGAATCAGCTGCCCGAAGAAGAGCCTGCGGATGCGGACGCAGCTGCAGCCTCCGAATCCAGGACCGCGTCGATGGCCAGGACCACGGAAAGGACCATGGCCTCATCCTGTCCGTCTTCTATGTCGATCTCGTAGGCGTCGCCCCAGGAGAGCCATACCTTATGGACGCTGACGATGGGCATGCCGTGGTGGGTGATCTCATAATCATGCTCCAGGAAGGACCCGGAGACCTGCCAGTCCGGTC
>CAMOGQ010000001.1 GCA_946614165.1 uncultured Lachnospiraceae bacterium | reverse complement strand
TTATATCCCGCGGACGACTTTGGTCGGCCGGGGTTTTACGCGCCGTTTCGATAATAAAAAAGACAGGGCAAGAGAAACAAATAAACGTCTCGTTACCTGTAACTGTATTCAGTTTCCGGTGCTGTCTAAATCGCCGCTCACCTCCTTCGCATGAAGTTTTCATCCTGCTTTCCGGGTTAAAGAAAAAGGACCAAACCGCTCAAACCCAGTGTTTATCGGGCTTTCCTGATTTAGTCCTATTATTCCACAAGCATCCACATAGTCGGTGCCCGGGCGCTCCAGAGTCTGGTCCACTGCCTTCTCGTTTTCGTATTCGCCGGGCCAGAGCTTGGTGGAAAGGAAGACCTCTTCTCTGGGCACGCCGCTTTCCTTCATGCCCCTGCCCACGGCCCTTTCGTTGACATAGGCATTTGCGGTATCCCATCCTTAATGCTTCTCTTACGCTCCTCTCTGCATCCTCCGGGGAGAGCATGAAGGTCCCGATCCCGACGACGGGACATTATACGCCGTTGTTCAGCTTTATATATTCCATGGTCTTTCCTCCCTTCTTCTATCCTTACATCAGACCTTCGCCCTTCAGCCATCTCTCCAGGGCGGCTATGGAATCTGCCGCTCTGCTGCCTGTGACGGAAAGGCCTCTGCCCAGTCTGGCGCCCTTTGCATACTTTCTGATGTCTCTCTCGCTGGATCCCAGGCCGCTGCCCTCGTTGGTGCACAGAGGCAGGATGGTCTTTCCGGTAAAATCGAAGTTCTCCAGGAAGGTCAGGACCGCCATGGGCATGGTTCCCCAGTAGTTGGGATAGCCCAGGATCACGGTGTCATATTCGTCGATGCTCTCCGGCATGCTGACCAGCTCAGGACGGGCGTTCTCCCGCATGTCCTTTTTGGCCTCGGCGATGCAGGTCATATATACGGGGGAATAGGGGTTTTTCATCTCGATCTTAAAGCTGTCCGCCGGGATCAGATCTTTAATGATATCGCAGACGATCTCGGTGTTGCCCACCTTTACATAGCGCATGGCGCCTCCGAAATAGTTCTCGTCTGCTCTTGAAAAGAATGCGATCAGTGTCTTTGCCATTTTGAATTCCTCCTGTTTTTCTTAATGTATCTGTATCTGCTGCCGGCCCTGATGCGGCGGCTTTATGAATGGACTTTGTTCTGTCCTCTTCCTTATGGCCCTATTGTTGCCCGTCCTTCATTGCAAAGTCCAATCGAAACATGCTATTATTGATTTAATTATTAAATAACAGGAGTCTGGAATGAACACCAAACAGATCGATTACTGCATAGAACTGGCCCATACCCTGAACTTCAGCCGGGCGGCCGAAAATCTCTTTGTCTCTCAGCCCACCTTTTCCTACCAGATCAGGCTCCTGGAGGAGGAGGTCGGCTTTGCCATCTTCGAAAGGAGCGGCAAAGGAGCCGCCCTGACCCCCGCCGGAGCCCAGTTCACCGCCTTCCTTGCCGGCATGCGCCAGGATCTGAAAAGAGCAATCGAGCAGGGGCAGAACTTCAGCGCCAGATATAAGGATTCCGTCTCCATCTGCATGATGGTCCGCCAGGCCCTGTATTTCCTGCCGGAAGCCATGCGCCTCTTCGGAGAGACCCATCCCGACGTCCAGATCCTCCCCATCTTTCAGTATGAAAACAGCGCGGAGGTCTTTTTCAGGAACGATGCCGACATTCTCTTCGCACTCAGGGAAAACGCCCGGCAGATCCCCGGCATTCAGGTCCATGACCTCTTCGAGAGCCGGATCTACCTGATCGCAGATCGGGATGATCCTCTCTCCTCCAAAGACCTGGTGACCGGAGAGGACCTTTACGGCCGCACCCTCATGATCGGAGGCGGCTCTCCTCCGGCCCTGAGAACCGTCCAGCACCGCCTGACATCCTCCGGAAAAATAAACTACTTCAACAGTCCGGACCACGACACCACCCTGACCAACGTGGCGGCAGGCAGGGGCATCTGCCTGGCCCCGGGCTTTTTAAACGACCACAGCGGCCAGTTCGCCTGGATCCCCTTCGACTGCCCGGAAAGCTTCTCCTGCGTGCTGCTGAGCCACAAAGAAGACAGACGGCCCTCCCTTTCCGCCTTCGTAAAGACCCTGCAGAGGCTCTACCGGGACGCGGTGGCCTTCCCCCTGTAGCAGCAGCCATAAGGACAGTCCCGAAAGAAAAAAGCAAAAAAGGCCCCTTCCGGAGCACTGCCCTCATGGGGCAGGTCCCGGAAGGGGCCTTTTATATCTGCGCCAGAAGAACAGCTCTGATCACTTTTGCAGCGGAATATTTTTTCCCGGCGGGCATGCAGCCCCGCCCGGGGGCTTACCAGAGTCCTTCCAGAAAGTCTCTTGTGCTGCAGGGCTCCGCATGGCCCTCCACTACCGTGTCCGCGCCAAGAAGGCTCACCTTTGACCGGAGAGCTCTCATCTTCGCGTAGTCCATGCGCCAGGAGGGGAACTCTCCCAGGGCCGCGTCCCCCACGAAAAGGACCCGGTCCTCCGGGATCAGGATCAGGAGGGAATCCTCCGTATGGGGCGCCACTGCAGGTATGAGCCTGGCGCTTACGCCGCCCAGGTCCAGGGTCCTCTCTTCCGAAAGGGTCTCGTCCGCGGCCGCCACCTTCAGAGGAAGGCCTCCGGCATATTCCCGGCGGATGCTGGGATCGGAGGAAAGAAAGCGCTCCCCCTCTCCGGGGTCCTGTTCATAGGTCTCCCGGATCCTTTTCAGGATGGCATCTGTCTCCGCCCTGGCCAGGGTCTTTCCGTGCACGGCGTGCATGCCGTAGGTATGGTCCCAGTGCCAGTGGGTGATCACCGTCAGGGAAGGGAGCGGAAGCCCTTCCTCCTCTATGGCCCTGTAAAAATCCTCCACGTGGGAGGCGGAATGTCCCGCATCCACCGCCAGCGCCGTCTTTTCTCCCAGCACATAGCCAAGGTTTGGCCGGTCCCTTCTGCCCTCCAGCGGAAATACCCACACATGGGGGCTGATCCGCCACAGCTTTCCCTCTTTTTTCATATCCGTTTCCTTTCCGCCGCCCCTCCGGCAGAAAAAATCCCATGCCGTGCGACATGGGATTTCCTGTGATCTGATCTCTTCCTACAGACTCTGCAGCATTTTTTCCAGAATGGCGAAATACTGGCGGTATTCGGACCGCATGGCCGCCTGGCTGGTCTCGTAGGAGGCTATGGTCTCGCTGCTTTCCAGGGCCTGGTAATAGGCATCCACTCTGTCTCCGAAGCCGTAGGGCGTATGGTTCATGGCCAGCTCCACGGCCGCCATGATGGAATTGTAGGAAACATAGAACTGCTCGGAAAACAGGTAGCTGGCATGGAGGCAGATGGGCGCTCCGTCGATCATGACGATCAGTTCGGCGCACAGGACCTCCAGGTCGCTTGTCAGCTGGTATTTGTGGGCTTCCCGCTCGATGATCCTGCTCTCGTCCAGAGGCAGCTCCTTCTGCTTGTAGACAAAGCCCTCCACGTCGGGAATAAAGATCGTATTCAGGTTCTGGCCCGTCACTTCGTCGATAAAGATGTCGACGGCCTCCTCGTCGTCTCCGTGCATCAGCTCGTCCAGGACGTAGCAGGCGAACTTGACGGATCTGCGGTAGCCGGTATGGTCGAACTCGTCGTAGTAGTCGTTGGGCTTGGCCGGCTCGTAAAGTCTTTCCAGGACCTGGGATACCTTGTTGTCCGTCTCCTCGGAGATCTCCTCCATCATCAGTGAAAATACAGATTCGCTGGTAATGCAGAGCCTCTGAAATTTATCGAACTGGGACAGGTTGATATAGTGATCGGTGCCCGTATCGTCGTCCCGGATGCTGAGCTCGACGATGTAGGTCTCCATCGGTTCGTTGTATCCGCGTTCCACGCTTTGCAGTATAGGTCTCATATGTAACCCCTTTCCCAAGTAAAAAATGCAGGGGATCCGGGAACCCCAAAATCTCCCGAATCCCCTGCATTCATTATACGTCAGCAGGATAGACATTACCAGTTGTTAGCCTATTCTAACATTGCAGATGATCACAGAATGATAACCTTCTGATGACCGCGCATATTCCAGAACATCCAGTAGGCGTTGCTCAGAGACATTCTGACGCAGCCCTTGCTGATGTCCTCGCCCAGCCTCTCGTCGATCTTCTCGGAGGCCACGGGATAGTCGTATCTCTGGGTGTAGGGCGTGGAATGGAAAAAGCCCGAGGAACCCAGGATGGCGATGGGATAGAAGCCCCTTCTGGTACCGAAGTTGATATAGATCCTGGTGGTGTTGCCGGTATAGAAAGTGCCTCTGGAGGTGGAATAGCCTTCCTTGCCTACGGAACAGGCCATATAGCGGATGCAGTGGAGGGCGCCTTCCAGTTTCTCGTAGATGGCGATCATGTGCTCCTTCCTGTCCACGATGGCCAGATATCTTGAGGTCATGGCCGTATTCTTGGCAACCTTGTAGATGGCCTTGGTCTCCTTGATGCCTCCGCCGTTTCCGTCCAGAACGCCGTTCTTGTCGAACCAGTAATATTTCGCCTTGGTCTTTTTCTTCAGGTATCTCCAGCCTGTGGCCCGGTGATAGTGCTTGTCAAAATAGTAGGTCTTGCCGTCGATGACCTGCCATCCCTTGACCTTCTTTCCGTTCTTTTGATAGGCGTAGAAGTCTCCCTCCTTGACCCAGCCGGTCCCGGCGGCCTCGGCGGTGATGGCAGGCATGGTAAGAGCTGCCAGGGCGGATGCGGCAAAGGGAGCCTCAAGAGCCATGACAAGTGTCAGTATCATCAGCATCAGATTCTTTTTCTTCAAAATTTACCTCCTGTCGGGGCAGCCCCGGAGGGCTGTCTTTCGGGTGCTTTTATTTTATCTCTGAAGGGGCTGGGTCGCTTCCCTGAGCCAGCTGCATTCCTCGAAGGTGAGGAAGGGCGAAAGCAGTCTGTAGACCTTTTCGTGGTAGCTGTTCAGGATCACGATCTCCTTCTCCGTCAGACGGGAAGGGTCGATGGCCCGTCTGTCATAGGGGACCATGGTCACCGTCTCGAAGTTCAGGAAGCGTCCGGTCTCTGTATCGAAGGCCCTGGTGCAGAGCATGAGGTTCTCGATCCGGATGCCGTATCTGCCGGTCAGGTAGACGCCCGGCTCGTCGCTCGTGAGCATGCCCTCCTCAAAGGGGACCATGTTGCCGCGGTTTGCGATCCTCTGGGGGCCTTCGTGCACGTTCATCAGATAGCCGACTCCGTGGCCGGTGCCGTGGTTGAAGTCAAGGCCGATCTCCCAGAGAGGGGCTCTGGCCAGAAGATCCAGCTGCAGGCCGCCGGTGCCGCTGCGGAAAACGGCGGAGGCCAGATCCAGGTGGCCCCGCAGCACCGCGGTGTAGTGCTTTTTCATATCCTGGCTCGCTCTGCCGATCACGACAGTGCGGGTGATGTCGGTGGTGCCCTGCAGGTAATGGCCTCCCGTATCCATCAGGAGGAAGGTGTCTTCCCGCACGGGGATGCTGGTCTCCTCCGAAGGCTCGTAATGTATGATGGCTCCGTGAGGGCCCGCCGCGATGATGGATCCGAAGCTCGGCTCCACGAAACCGTCCTGCTGCCTGCGCAGGGACAGAATCTTTTCGCTCACATCCAGCTCCGTAAGCTTGCCCTCATGGAT
Organism: uncultured Lachnospiraceae bacterium; assembly: GCA_946614165.1. Taxonomy (GTDB): domain Bacteria; phylum Bacillota; class Clostridia; order Lachnospirales; family Lachnospiraceae; genus CAG-791. The sequence goes on along the minus strand of CAMOGQ010000001.1, from coordinate 110,869 downwards.
CAGCTGCTTCTGCTCCGGCTGGTCCAGCCAGAAAAGAAGTTTGGTTACGGCCACGCCGTCCCGGATGTGGGCCCTGCGGATGTTCTCCATTTCCACCGGATTCTTCCTGGCCTTGGCCGCCGAAGTGCAGCTGGGCCGGTCGATCAGGGTGCAGGCGGAGGGCAGGGCCTTTGAGAGGGCCGCGGAGCAGGAGGACAGATCCATGATGACGCGCCCCTCCTTCAGGGCTTTCAGGTCATCGAAGATCTGCAGGTAGGGCCTTACTTCGACTCCGTCCGCCCTGAGGGCTGCCAGAACTTCCCCGGAAGCCGCGGAAGGCGCCGCGTATAAAACGGCATTTTCCCTTCCGATCATGGCATAGGCCAGGGGGACCGGATTGAAGTCGATGTCGCCGCCGCGGATATTGAAGAGCCAGCCGATGTCGTCCAGGGAGGCAATGACCTGAAGGTCTGCCCTTTCCTTTTTCAGGTTCTCCCGGACCATCTCCAGCTTCCTGCTGCGTTCCATGCCGGTGTAGAGAGTGTCCAGCAGCCAGATCTCCTTTTCGGGAAGGCCCGGCCTGTCCTTCCAGATCCTTCCCACCAGGTCCAGATCCTCTCTGAAGGAGACGCCGTTTTCCGAAAGAAGCTTTTTCAGCTCCTGTGCCCTGGCACTGCTGACCGTTCTGCCATCATATCCCAGACATCCCCCCTTTTCAAGAACTTTTTTGAGCCAGGTGTCAATGACGGGGACTCCGGGCTCTCCCATCTTCATGAGATCTATGCCCGTATCCTTAAGCTGGTCCGCGGCCTGCAGAAAATAGCGGCCGTCCGTCCAGAGGCAGGCTTCCCCGGCCGTCAGGGCCAGTACGCCGGCGGATCCGTCGAAGCCGGACACGTATTCCCGGCACTTAAAGTAATCGCCTACGTATTCGGAGGCATGAAAGTCGTCGGTCAGGATCATGTAGGCGTCTATGCCTTCCTTCTTCATCTCCTGCCGCAGGGCTTCCACTCTCTGTCTGTAAATGCTTTTATCCATAATCACTACCTTATGTCTTTCTTTTAAGTCAGGGTATGCCTGTGCATACCTCGGGTCATTATAGCACAGTTTTTCTGCTTTTTTAACCATTGCCGTAAATCTTATGCCGGAACTTATGGTAGAATACAGCCATTGTTTCCGGAAAAAATGCAGCCTTTCCCCGGCGGAAAGGCTTTCAGCCAGATCCGGCAGGAAAGGAATGCCATGCACAATCTCGACCGCATCATGGGCGCCCTGGAAGAAAACGGGCACCAGATCCTCCAGCAGTACATCAGAAAGACCGAACTGAGCCGGGAGCTGATCCGCTTCCAGAGGCAGCATGACCAGTGGCTCCACGCAGAGGAATACCAGCATTTCCTCTCCTCCCTGTCCCAGAGCCGGGAAAGGAAGGAGGATCCCTTCGTGGTCTACCAGGGAGAGCCCGGCTCCTTCAGCGAAATGGCCGCCATCGATTTCTTCGGGGAATCCGTAAGGGCCAGGGGCCTGAGGCAGTTCGAGGACTCCTTCAGGGCCGTTACGGAAGGAAAAGCCGACTACGCGGTCCTTCCCATAGAAAACTCCTCCACGGGAGCCATCCGCCAGGTCTACGACCTCCTGGCCGGCTATGACTGCTTCATCACCGGAGAGACCTCCGTGCGGGTCAGCCAGAACCTGGCCGTCCTTCCCGGCACCCGCCTGGAGGACATCCATACCGTCTATTCCCACGAGCAGGGCCTTTTCCAGTCGGAGCGCTTTTTAAACGAACATCCCGACTGGCGCCGCATCTCCCAGCCTGACACCGCCGGCAGCGCAAAGATGGTGGCGGAGCGGAAAGACCCTTCCAAGGCCGCCATCTGCTCGGAGCGGGCGGCCAGGATCTACGGACTGGAGATCCTTGCCTCCTCCATCAACTATAACTCCTCCAATACCACCCGCTTCGTGGTGGTCTCCCCCAGGATGGAGCTGCCCCAGGGCAGGGACAAGATCATCATTTCCTTCAAGACGGCCCACCGGTCCGGCTCCCTCCAGGAAGTCCTGACCATCTTTACCGTCAGAGGCCTCAACCTGGTCCGGCTGGAGTCCAGGCCCATTCCCGAACACAACTGGGAGTACATGTTCTTTGCCGAGTTCACGGGAGACCTGACGGCCACCGGCATGGACGATGTCATCCGCCTTCTGGCCGAGTCCTCAAACGAGCTGAGGATCTACGGAAACATCCGGTCCAACATCTCCTGATTTTAACAAGAAAGGGCCCGTGCCTTCCGCCTCCTGTGCTAGAATGAGGATGAAACTTAAAAAACCATTCATCTTCAGACGGGAGGATTTGATCATGAAAAAGAAATTACTGATCCTTGCAGCAGCGGCTCTCCTTCTTCTTTCGGGCTGCAGTCATAAGCTCACCAGCGCCGTCATAGCGGGCCAGGCCTACTCCAACCTTCAGAAAACGAAGTCTGCCGTCATGGATCTGGATCTGCAGCTGGGGGCCGAAGTGGATACCTCCGCTCTGAGCCAGTCCCTGCTGGGCATAGCCCTTCCCATGGGAGAACATGCCACCGGGACCATAGCACTTTCCATGGCCTGCGAGACCACGTCCTCTCCCTCCGCCATGCACGGAAACGGCAGCCTGAGCCTGGGCATTCCCCTCCTGGGGGACATTCCCATGGAGATCTACACCGTCCCCGAGGGCGAAGACACCGTCATGTACACCAATATCATGGGGATGTACGGCAGGAAGGTCCTTCCCGCGCAGGAGGCCGGATCTCAGGACAAGGAGCCCTGGTACAAAGCTCTCTTCGGTGCCTGGAAGGCCGTCAGCGACGACACCATCAGCATGGAGGAAGGCACTGTGACCCGGGATGAAAAGGAGTGCTATCTGATCCACGCCAGATTCCCTTCCTCTCTGATCTATGAGTTCCTGACCTCTTCCGCAGACCTTTCCATGCTGCAGAAGGAAGGGACCGAAGTGGATTTCGGCGACCAGAAGACGCCTGCGGACATCTATATCGACAAGGAGTCTCTCCTTCCCTATGCCCTGACCGTAAGCGATACGGACTTCGTCAACACGATCGCCTCCCAGACAAAGCTGAGCGGCATCAGCCTGAAGGCCATGGACCTGACCGTGACCTTTAAAAGCTTCGACTCCGTGGAAGAGATCAGCGTTCCCCAGGAATTCAGGGACGCATGAAGTGCGGCGCCGTAAAAGGGCAGGCAGGGAAAACCTGATCAAAGCAGGCAGCCCGGAATATTTTTTAACGCATATAAAGAGACACCGGCCGGATCGCTCCGGCCGGTGTCTTTTTTATGCTCTCAGATTTGATTTCATAAGTCTTTGTAAGACTTTGTTTCTCAAAGACTTTTTCCGCCCTCTTATTTCTTCTTAATGGTTTTCAGCAGGGCGGAGGAAGCGATCTTCACGCCCCTCTTTGCGGCGTAGGCTCCGATGGGAAGGAATTTTTCCTCGCAGGAATACATTGTGCTGGCTTCGGGCACATCCCTGGTCAGATGGATGGCGTCGAACTCGCAGCGGGTGGTGCACAGGCCGCAGCCGATGCAGCGGTTGTAGTCCACGGTGGTGGCACCGCACCCCAGGCAGCGCTTTGCCTCGGCCTTTACCTGGTCTTCCGTCAGGGTCAGGCGCAGGTCGTCGAAGGTAGCTGATGCCACGCCGGCCTTCTTTCCGGGGATCTGGCGCTTTGCGTTGTCGAATTCCTCCACCACGATGTCGTCCTTGTCCAGCTCGATGAAACGGCGCAGGTCTCTGGCCAGAGTCAGGGACTGGCCGGGATGGACGAAGCGGTGAATGGACTCACAGCCCTCACGGCCCGACGCGATGGCGTCGATGGCGAACCTGGGCCCCGTAAAGACGTCGCCGCCCACGAAGATATCCGGCTCCGCGGTCTGCAGGGTAACGGGATCCGCTATGGCCGTTCCGTTCCTGTTAAGCTCTACCCGGCTGCCTTCCAGCAGGCTCCCCCATTCCACGGACTGTCCGATGGAGAGAAGGACGTTTTCGCAGGAAAGGGTCATGGTCTCTTCCTCGTCGTAGGAAGGGTTGAAGCGTCCTTCCGCATCCTTCACGGAGGTGCACTTCTTAAAGACGATGCCGGTCACCTTTCCCTTTTCCGTAAGGATCTCCCCGGGTCCCCAGCCGTTCATCACTTCGATGCCTTCCTCCAGGGCCTCTTCCACTTCGTCCCTGGCCGCCGGCATCTCTTCCCTGGATTCCAGGCAGAGCATGGTGACTTTGTCAGCGCCTGCCCTGAGGGCCGTCCTTGCCACGTCCACGGCCACGTTGCCGCCGCCCACGACGACCGTATCCCCCTTCAGGGCAATGCTGCGGTCCAGGTTGATCTTTCTGAGGAATTCCACGCCGGTCTGAACGCCCTCTGCGTCCTCGCCGGGCACGCCCGCCATGCGGCCGCCCTGAGCGCCGATGGCAAGGTAGAAGGCCTTATAGCCTTCCCTTCTGAGTTCATCCAGGGTAATGTCCCTTCCCACCTCCACGCCGCAGCGGATCTCGGCGCCCATCCGGCGGATGACATCGATCTCGGCTTCGATCACGTCCTTTTCCAGACGGAAGCTGGGGATGCCGTTCATCAGCATGCCGCCGGGCCTCTTTTCCTTCTCGAAGACCGTCACGGGATAGCCGCTGCGCCTTAAGAAGTAGGCGGCGGAGAGGCCGGCGGGGCCGGCACCGATCACGGCGATCTTCTGGGGATAGAACTTTCCTTCCCCGTTCTCGCACAGAGGAATGTAGCGGTCCTCTGCCTTCAGGTCCAGGGAGGCGATATATTTCTTGATCTCGTCGATGGCCAGGGGCTTGTCGATGGTGCCCCTGGTGCAGGCGTCCTCACAGCGCCTGTTGCAGACGGCGCCGCAGACGGCGGGGAAGGGGTTGTCCTGCTTGATCAGCTCCAGGGCCTCCCGGTATCGGCCCTCGGAAGCCATTTTGATATAGCCCTGGATGGCCAGGTGGGCAGGGCAGGCCGTCTTGCAGGGAGCCGTGCCGGTGGGATAGCAGCCCACCTTGGCGTCGTCCCTGTAGTTGTAGTTCCACTTGTCGGGTCCCCAGGACTGGGCGTCCGGCAGCTCCGTAAGGGGATAGACCACGGGGCCGTTCTTCGTGCAGAGCTTCTGGCCCAGTTTTGCCGCGCCCACGGGGCAGACCTCCACGCACTTGCCGCAGGCCACGCACTTTTCCCTGTCCACGTGGGCCCTGTAGGCGGAGGCGGACATGTTGGGGGTATTGAAGAGCTGGGAGGTGCGCAGGGCGTTGCATACGCCGGGCGCGCAGTTGCAGATGGCCACGATCTTGTCTTCCCCGTCGATGTTGGTGATCTGGTGGACATAGCCGTGGCGCTCGGCTCTCTTTAAAGTCTCGATGGCCTCGTCGTAGGTGATGTAGCGGCCCATGCCCCTGTCCACGGAATATTCCGCCAGGTCGCCCAGGCCCATGCAGTACTCGCCCTCGATCTCGCCGCTGCCCTCTCCCCGGATCCTCTGCTGCTTGCGGCAGGTGCAGATGCCGATGGAGATCTTGTCGTATTTCCTGAGCCAGTGGGAGATGTGCTCCACGGACACCGACTGGTTCTCGGTCTCGATGGCCTTTTCCACGGGAATGACGTGCATGCCGATGCCGGCTCCTCCGGGGGGCACCATCTGGGTGATGCCGGCCAGGGGCAGCTGGGTCATGAGGTTGAAGAAGGTGGCCATCTCCGGGAACTTGTCCGTCAGCTTGTCGTTCATCATCATGAACTCGGCGGAGCCGGGGACAAAGATGGGCACGTTGTACATCTTGTCGTGGGGCTCCTCCGGGCGGCGGACCATCTCCACGATGCCGATCCAGCACAGACGCCTGAGCATCTTTTCCGTCTTTTCCAGGGACATCCGGTTCATCCCGGCCAGTTGGGCCGGCGTATAGAGCTTTCTTGTCTTTTTGAAGGACAGGCAGAAGGCCACCTCCTTCTTGGACAGGATATGGTCCAGGGCCCAGTATTCCGGATCCCGGTTATTCAGTTTTCTGGTATAGCGCTTGACATAGCGGTCCGTGATCATGCAGGCCAGCTGCAGGACCATTTTTTCCTTTTCGGGATCCTCGGCCACATAGTCCGGATCCTGGAAATAGTCCCATTCGTTGATCATCGGATCGCCGGGTTTCCACTCAGCAAATGATTTTCCCATATTCGTTCCTCACCCTGTTTTTTGTCTTTGTTTTTCAGAAAAATCTGCCCACGATGTCTCTGGAGGCTGCGCAGGTGTCCTCCATGTCCCCGAAGGAGAGGATCTCGCCCGCATAATAGGTGCCGCATCTGCCCTGCAGGACGTCCAGTCTGTCGTACCAGCCCGCCGCGTAGTCCGTAGGGCTGATATGGGGACAGTAGTAGGATTCCTGCTCGAAGAGCCTTTCCTTTACGGGGAAGCCGCACTTTTTCATGTCCTCCTCCATCAGGCGGATGGTCTCCTCATAGGGTACGTCCGCATCGCCCGTATGGTTCCTGAGGGCATAGACGGGGCAGGGGCAGTCCCTGCCCAGGTCTTCCCACCTGTGGTAGTAGACCATGGCGTGGCCCCGGCGGTCCGGGGTCATGTTGTCGAAGATGTAGCCGGAAATATCCGGTCCCTCTCCCGTTTCGAAAAGGGCCGTGAAGTCCACGTATTTCTCGTGGATGATCTTCGAAAAGAGATCCTTTTCCTCCTCTCCGGCGTCGGCGATGTTCAAAAACCAGTCCAGAGGAGAGGTGACGATCAGTCTGTCGAATTCCTCTGTCCTTTCTCCTTCCCCGTCCCGGAGGGTGACCCTGATCTTTCCGCTCTTTCCCTCAACGGGGCGCTCCACTCCGATGACCTCCGTATTCAGGCAGGCCGGATGGCGGAGCTTTCTGTTGGCCGCCTCATAGATGGACTGGGTGCCCCTCTTCCAGGTCCAGAGCCGCATGTTCACGAACTCTATGGCCGTGGTGGTATCCAGATATTTCATCACATAGGCCGCGGGGATCTCGTCGAAATAGCCGTATCCGAAGGAGGTGTAGGGACCGAGCCAGATCCTCTGGACCTCCTCCACCCCGTTGATCCTGCAGAATTCCGAGAAGGGCAGGGCCAGATCCTTCAGGTTGGGATTGCGTCCCCTGATCCTGTGCAGGGGCCGGTCCACTTCCTTGGAAAGGCCGAAGAATTCGCCCTTTGCCACGCCCACATGACCGTAGGTGTCATAGCCCCGGTACTTGGTGTTCATGAGCCTGACCAGCTTTTTCATCTGTCTTTTCAGCTTCAGAAGGCCCAGGGCCCTGGACAGGGAAAAATCCTCCCCGATCTCGAAGGGATGGATCACATAGCCGTCCTTATCCCTGTACATGCGGCGCATGGAGGGGCCGTCGTCGTGGGTCTCTCCCCCGAACTTCTCCACTTCGCTGACGGCAAAGTAGGTCCTGGCGCCCATGATGGCGCCGGTCTCATAGGTCCTCTCCTCCCCGCCTGCGAAGATCCTGGGCGAATGGGCCTTGCCTCCGACCCTGCCCTGCTTCTCATATACCGTATAGTTCATGTATCCCTTTTTTTCCAGGTACATGGCTGCGGAGATCCCGGCGGGGCCGCCGCCGATGATGCAGATCCTCTCACTGTGCTTTGGCATGGAAATACTCCTTTCGGGCTTTCTTCTCCTGACGCCCCTCCCGGTCCCCCGGACGGCGCAGTCCTTCTCTCCCCCATCATTGTACTTCATTTATCGGCACTTTGTACTGAAAACAGAGAAATTTAACAAATATTTTCTCTGTTTTCCACAATTCTTCAGGCTTTGCCGAAGATCCTGGCCTGCTCCTCATAGATCCAGGCCGCCGCCTGGTCGATCCCCTCCGGGGAAAATTCGAAGTCCCGCACGGTCTTCTCTTCCTCCGGCGTGGAGGCAAAGTTCATGGGCCCCTTCCAGCAGATGACCTGCAGGGTGGCCGGCCCTCTTTTGGCTTCCGGCACGTAGAATACGTGCTCCAGAGGGTTCCTGGCCACCCTGAAGCGCAGCCCCTGATAGGATCCGTAGTTGGCTTCCCCGTAGAGGTAGTAGAGGATCCCGTAAAGGTCCTTCCTGACCGGATCGGCCTTTTCCTCTTCCCTTCTGTTCTCTGTATCCCTGTCAAGATTTTCCGCCATATGTTTCCTCTGTATCCTTTCTCTCTCTATTGTCCCCGGCCCTCAAAACGCCCCTCTGAGGCTCTTTTTCCGCATGGCGCCTATCTGCCCGCCGGGCGGGAGAAAAAGCCTCTGCAGGGTAAAAATAAAGGCCGCAGCGGTATCATCTGCGGCTCCTGCCCCTCTGGCAGGGAGGCCGGTCCTTTTCCTTTTCCTTCTGCCTGCTATTATACCATCCTGTACCTTTTCCGGAAAGAAGGACCCGGCGGGGGCATGACGCTCCCGCCGGGTCCGGCAGTGCTTTTTATGGTTTTTTTCAGGCCTCCGCTGCCCTCTCCCTGGCCAGCTGCTCCAGGAATTCTGCCGCGTCGTCCGGCACTTCGTCCAGATCGTCTCCGGTATCGATATCCCGGGGCTGTCTGCGGAAGAGGATGTCATACATGACAGGGATGATATACAGGGTCATCAGGGTGCCGTAGATCAGGCCGCCCGCGATGACGATGGCCATGCCCCTGCCCATCTGGCTGCCCATGCCGCTTCCGAAGATCAGCTGGCTCATGGCCAGGATGGTGGTCAGGGCCGTCATGAGGATGGGCCTCATACGGGTCAGGCCGGTGGATACCAGGGCATCCCTTCTCTCCAGGCCGCCCTTTCTCAGCTCGTTGGCATAGTCCACGAAGACGATGCCGTTGTTGACGACGGTGCCCATCAGGATGGCAAAGCCCATCAGGGACAGGAGGGAAAGCTGTTCTCCCGCGGCGATCAGGCCCAGCATGCCGCCGGTGAAGGCCAGGGGAATGGTAAAGATGATGATGAAGGGGGACAGGAGGCTCTGGAACTCCGCCACCATGACCATGTAGATGAACATGAAGGCCAGAAGGATCAGCTCGATCATCTGTTTCAGCATGTCCCTTACCTGACTGGCTTCGCCCTCGATCTCGATGGTGTAGCCTCTGGGAGTCTCATAGGCGTCCAGGTCCTTCTGCAGCTCTCTGGAGAGCAGGGTGGTATTGTAGCCCTCTTTCAGGCTGGCCGAGACCGTCAGATAGTTGGTCAGGTTCTTGCGGCGGATGGAGCTGAGGGAGTCCGTCGTCTCCAGGGTGGCGAACTCGTGCAGTCTGTGGACCGTATCCTCTTCTTCCTCTGCCTCACCGGTCTCATCCGTCCCGGCGCCGCCCATCATGGCCATGAGCGAGGAAGCGGAGCCTCCTCCCATGGATGCGCCGCCCATGGATGCGCCGCCCATGGTGCTTCCCATGCCGGCCCCGGACATGGCGGAGGCGGCAGAAGAGTCAAACTCCATATCCATCAGGTTCTCCCTTGTCAGGGGATCGGTCTCGTCCAGGATCAGGACGTCGTAGTCGGAATCCCCTACGGAGATGGAGGTGCTTGTCACGGAGGTGGACAGCCTGGCCGCGATCTGGCCGTAGATCTGGGCCACGGTCAGGCCGTAGGACATGGCCTTGTCCTTGTCGATGATCAGATGCAGGGCCGCCTCGGTCTGGTCCTCTCTTTCGGAGACCTCTTCCACGCCCTCCAGCTTCCGGACCATGCCGCGCACATCCTCGGCGATTTCCTCGACCCTGTTCAGGTCGGTGCCGTAGATATTGATGCTCAGGCCCGAGGAAAGCAGGGCGCTGGTGTCGCTCATGCCGCCTCCGTTGGAGACCGTGATCTCGGCGTCGATCCCGGAGACCGCCTGCTCTATGTCGGCGCAGATCCTGTCCATGTCGCCGGAAAAGGCGGCGCCCTCTACAGGCCTTACATAGCACAGATACCCTCCGTAGCTGTCGGAGCTTCCGCCGAAGGAGCCCAGAAGGCCCACGGTGGATCCGGAGTCCATGATGCCCACGTCGCCTACGCCGTCCACGCCCTTCACGGCTTCCATGACCTGGTCGACCCTGGCGTAGGACTCTTCTCTTTCAAGTCCCTCCGGGGTCTGGATGCTGACCTGGATGTCGTCGCCGTTCATTTCGGGCAGGACCACGATGCCGGTGCTGACAAGGCGGGCGATGCATACGGCCAGCAGCAGGGCCGCCACGGCCAGGGGAACCAGCTTATGGGACAGGCACCAGCGCAGGCTCTCCGCATAGGCTGCCTGGATCTTTTCCATGATCCTGTTCTTCTTGGGAGCCGTGTTCCTCAGAAGGGTGGAGCCCGCGGCGGGAACCACGGACATGGCCACGATCAGGGAAGCCAGCAGGCAGAAGGAAATGGACAGGGCCAGGGGGACCAGAAGGGACCTTACCGTGCCCTTGGTAAAGACCATGGGAGCGAAGACGCAGACCGTGGTCAGGGTAGAGGCTATGATGGAGCCGCTGACCTGCCTGGCGCCCTGGACCGCCGCCCTGGGTGCAGCAAGGCCCCTGCCCCGCAGTCTGAAGATGTTCTCCATGACGACGATGGAGTTGTCCACCAGCATGCCTATGCCCAGGGACAGGCCCGACAGGGTCATGATGTTGAGGGAGAGGCCGCTGAAATACATGAGCAGAAGGGCGCACATGACAGACAGAGGGATGGAAATGCCCACCACCAGGGTCGGTCTGACGTCCTTGAGGAAAAGGGCCAGGATCAGGATGGCCAGCAGGGCGCCCAGGCCCATGCTCCTGAGGATGTCCCCCACGATGATGGAGATATAGGAGCCCTGGTCCATCAGGGTGACCATGTGGAGGCCCTCGTCCCTCTCTTCCAGCTCGGCCATGGCCGCCGCGATGTTGCGGGAGACCTCGTTGGTGCCGGAGGAAGAGCCCTTGTAAATGGCCAGGAGAATGGCCGGATTGCCGTTGAGGCTGGCGTAGCTCTTGCCGGCGTTGTCCGTTACGGTGATATCCGCCACGTCGTCAAGACGCACGGTCCCCACGGCGTCTATGTCGCACAGGAGAGCCTGGGCGATGTCGTCGGAGGATTCGAACTCGTCGCCGATCTTCAGAAGCCAGGAATTGTCGTTGGCATCGGAGATATAGCCGGCCGGCATGGAGAAGTTCTGGGCGTAGATCATGGAGGACAGGGTGGTCATGGATAAAAGAGCATCCAGGTTGGCCGCGTTCATGGCCTGTTCCCTGGTCTGCTCGAACTGGGTCTGGGCACTCTTGAGCTGGCTCTGGGCCCCCAGAAGCTGGCTGGCGGCGGTGGAAAAGCCTACGGCAGCGGACAGCTGGGCCTGGGTCAGGCCTCCGTAGACCGCTTCCAGGGAATCCAGAACGGAGGGGATCCTGTCCACGGAGCCCTCCAGGGCATAGAGACCTGCGGTCACGGCGGAAATGGGGTCAGCCATCTGGCTTCCCGTGTCCATGGCCCTGATCCGGTTCAGCAGAGCCTGGATCCTGGGCATGACGGAGCCCAGCTTGTTGGCGGCGCTCATCAGGCTGGAAAGGGATCCCCCGTCCAGAACGGAGGCGGCCTCCCTGAGGTCTGCCACAATGCCTTCCACCTCTTCCCGGATGCCGGCGGCATCGATGGTGGAAACGGCCTGGGAGGCCGTCTCGGCCACTTTTGCGGCGGCCTCTTCCATCCTGGCCCTGGCCGCTGTCAGATCGCTCTGGGCCTCCTGCAGGGCCTGGGCCGCCAGGTCGGCAGCTTCCTGCAGGCCGGGAAGGGCTTCCCCGGCAGCTTCCTGGGATACATTTGCCAGATCTTCCATGGCTTTTTCATAATCGGCCTGGGCCTTCTGTACGGCTTCCGTAAGAGTCTGCACATCGCTCTGGGCTTCCTCGAAGGCCTTCCTGGCATCTTCGGCCGCCTCCCTTGCGGTATCGGACATGCCGCCGATCCCGTCGGCGGAGGACTGCAGGGAGAGCACCCTGTCGATCAGGGAATTGATCCCGCTCCTCATGGCGGAGCTGATGGTTTTTACCGGTCCGTCCAGAGCGCCGAAAACGCCTTTGGCCAGGGTGGATCCGAAGGAGGATTCCTGGCTTTCCAGCTGCTTCTGCCCATCCTCCACCTGTTCCAGGGCATCGTCCAGCTGCTTTTCGGCATCGCTCAGTTTATCCCGGGCTTCCTTCTGCAGTCTGTCGTTCAGGCTGTCGATCTTCTGCTTGTTGAGCCTAACCTCCACGGTCCTGTCCACCAGGCCTATGGCCGAAACGCTGGCAACGCCCTCCTGGCGCTCCATGTAGGGGAGAAGGGACCTTTCCACGTAGTCCGAGATCTCATAAATATCATAGTCTTCCCTCTCGATGCCCACGTAGGCCGTGGCCAGCATATCCATGGAAAGCTCCAGGATGGTGGGGGTAGAAGCCGTTTCGGGAAGGTTTCCGTTCAGCTGGTCGATGGCACTGGAGACCTTGACCATGGCGGAATCCATGTTGGTTCCGTCCACGAACTCCAGCTGGACCATGGAAAAGTTCTCGGAGCTGACGGAATAGACATTCTCCACGTTGGAAACTGTTCCAAGGGCATTCTCCACGGGTCCGCTGATCTCCTTGCGGACCTTTTCGGGGCTGGCGCCCGGATAGGTGGTAATGACCATCAGATAGGGAAGGGACAGCTCCGGCAGCAGATCCAGGGGCATTTTTGTAAAGGATACAATGCCCAGGACAATGACCGAGATGACGGCCACCAGGATGGTAAAGGGTTTTTTAACGCTGAATCGTTCCATAAATTCTCTTTCCGGTGTTAAAAAGATCTGAAATGTAAAAAAGGGATTAAGCACGGCATTATGCCGGCATTATGATTACCGTACAACAGTTAAAATTAGCATAATGCAATCGGGTTGTGGAAAATAATTTGTAAATTATTAATGAATTACATAATAACAGGAATCGTTAGCAAAATGACCAAACCCTCGGAAAAAGCTCCTCTGCAGCCGAAATGCCGTCTGTTTTCCGCCAAAACAGCATTTTTGACCGACCTGGTCAGTCAATCTATTCCCTGCAGGGAGGCCGAAAAGTCTTCAAGGCCCCCGTTCTTCAATCCGGTCGGTCAATCCCGGCATCCTCTCTTCTTTTCCTTCCGGGACCTTTCGGGACCTTTCCGCCCCCGGGAAAGCCAAAAAAAGGCTCCGGACTTAAAGTCCGAAGCCTTTTGCTTTTTCATCTTGTTTTCGGGAACCCGTGATCAGCGTCCGTTGTTCTTCAGGAAGGAAGGAATCTCCAGGCTCTGGCCGGAATTGCTCCTGGGCTGAGGCCTTCTCTGCTGAGGGGAAGAAGGTCTTGCGCTCTTATTGGTATACTCGCCTCTGGCGGGAGCGGGAGCCGGACCTGCATGGCTGCTGCTTCCGTTGTATACAGGGATATCGGTGGTCTTCTGGCCGATGCCGGTAGCGATGACAGTGATATCGCAGCCGTCTGTGTTGCTCTCATCATACATTGCGCCGAAGATGATGTTGACGTCTTCGCCTGCCTGCTCCTGGATATAGCCTACAGCTTCGGAAGCATCGGTCAGGGAGATATCGCCGGAAATGTTGACGATCACATCGGTAGCGCCGCTGACAGATGTCTCCAGCAGAGGAGAATCCACTGCCATCTTGACAGCATCCAGAGCCTTGGTCTCGCCCTTGCCGCTGCCGATACCGATATGGGCAATGCCCTTGTTGCGCATGACAGTCTGTACATCCGCAAAGTCAAGGTTGATGATAGCGGGAACATTGATCAGGTCAGTGATTCCCTGGACTGCCTGCTGAAGGACTTCGTCAGCCTTCTTCAGAGCTTCGGGCAGAGTGGTCCTTCTGTCCATGATCTGCAGAAGCTTGTCGTTTGGAATAACGATCAGAGTATCTACGTTCTCTTGAATTCTTTCAATACCGGAAAGAGCCTTGGTCATACGGCTTCTTGCTTCAAAGCTGAAAGGCTTTGTAACAACGCCGACGGTCAGGATACCCTGATCCTTGGCCAGCTTGGCAACAACGGGAGCTGCACCTGTACCGGTTCCGCCGCCCATACCGCAGGTAACGAATACCATATCCGCGCCCTTGATTGCCTCAGCGATCTCATCCGCTGTTTCCTCGGCTGCCTTCATACCGACTTCCGGATTGGCTCCGGCACCAAGGCCCTTTGTCAGCTTCTCGCCGATCTGGATCAGCTTGGGGGCTCTGCAGTAATGAAGTGCCTGTACATCGGTATTCACTCCGATGAACTCTACATCCGTTACATCCACATCAACCATTCTGTTGACTGCATTGTTTCCTGCACCGCCAACACCAACCACTTTTATCTTACAAGCGGGTTCAGCTTCGTTCGTCTTAATCTCAAGCACGGTAAGCTCCTCCTTTAAAAAAATTACAATTTTGTTAAATCACTGCTAACGACAATAATATTACAGAGCAATTTGCAAAAAATCAATCAGTTTTTTTATCTTTTTTTCTGCAAAATCATGATATTTTTTTCTGACGTGTATGTCATTAAATTAATGACGCCGCTTCTGCCCTCCAATTCCGGCATAAGTCCTGCAAGTCTGGACAGTTTCAGGTCATAATTCTCATCCTGTCCCAGGACCACATCGATGTCTCCCAGGTCGATGGTAACGCTGGCGGAAGGGTCTGTACTGAGATTACTGACACTGATGTCATATTTTTTCATGGTGTGCAGGGCGTGGAGCGCGGCGTTCAGGCCGAAGGGATTGTCCACCACCACCTTCTCTCCCTTGACAGCCTCTTCCACTTCCAGGCCGTCGATTCTGGGAACGCCATAGATGGTCTTCATGGAACGCTCGATCACGCGGCCGTCCTCGTCCACATAGATGTTTCCGTCTCCGGCGTTGATATAGCCGGTCAGAGTCTTTTCCCTGACCACCACGTTGATCTCCACGGGATTCAGCATCTGGACGTCGATGGATTCCACAAAGGCCAGGTCGTCCACGGTGCGGTCATGATACAGAAGGGAAAGGGCGAAGGTGTTTTCTCCGAAAGCGCCTCTCTGTACGTATTCCGTCATCTCATCGTTGGTATAGACCGTGTTGCCGATCACGTGGGCGGAATGCACGTTGAAGAAGGTTATCAGGACTGCGGCGATCACCGTGATGGCAAGGGCAAAGGTCAGGACCAGATTCACGGGAGTCAGCAGGGGTACGATCTCTGCCGCTTCCTGGGCCCGAAGCCTTCCTGCAGCTGCCGTAACCGCAGCTGAAGTTCCGTTCATGGCATATTTTCTTGTTCTGTAGTCTTTTCCGTTGCCTTTCATGTGCCGTTCCTCCGGTGTTCCGAAGATTTCCTTCCTTTAAACTGGTTTCTTTATTCCCAGCTTTCTGGATACACTCATCACGACGCCGATCTCCGCCAGAAGCAGGAGTATGGAAGTACCGCCGTAACTGATGAAGGGAAGTGTAACGCCAGTATTGGGAATTGTATTTGTCACCACCGCGATGTTCAGAATGACCTGGACCGCGATATGGGTCATGACCCCTATGACCAGCAGAGCTCCGTAGAGATCCGCCGTATTGCTTGCGATCACCGCCAGACGCCAGATCAGGAAGAGGTAGATCATCATGACGCCGATCGCTCCGAAGAGCCCCAGCTCTTCACAGATGATGGAAAAAATCATATCGTTCTGCAGCTCCGGGACATGTCCCAGCTTCTGCATGGACTGACCCAGGCCCTTTCCGAAGATGCCGCCCGAGCCTATGGCGTAGAGGGCCTGCAGGGTCTGGTAGGCTTTGTTGTCCGCATAGGCCTGCGGGTTCAGCCAGGCCAGGATTCTCTCTCCGCGGAAGTCCGCCGTCACACCGAACTCCCTTGCCGTCTCTACCGTATGATAGATCCAGTAGCCGCCGGCCCCTCCGACAATGGCAGTCATTGCGATGAAGGGCTTATAGAAGGGACAGGCCACAAAGAGCATCCCCATGACGATGGCCATTACGATGATGGCGGAGCTCATGTTTCTGGTGATCCTCCAGATCATCAGAGCTGCGATGCCCGAAGGGATCAGGGGAATGATAAAGCCCCGGATGGTGTTGACCCTGGTGCCCAGCCTGTCGATGATGGAGGCTGTCAGGAAGATCACGCCTACCTTGACGATCTCTGCCGGCTGTACATTGAAGTATTTGAAGTCCAGCCATCTGGTGGCGCCGTTGGCGCTGTAGCCCAGGGGCGTCAGCGTCAGCAGGACCGAGATCACGGATGCCAGGTATACCGGCACCGCCAGCTGTTTGGTGACCGCATAGGGAAAATAGGCCGCGACGAACATGATGATCAGGCCCAGGCCCGTATATCTGGCCTGATTGTTAAAGTAAAAGGCCGGGTCTCCCCAGAGCACCTGTCCCTGATAGGAGGTGATGGAGTAGAGCATGACCAGTCCGAACAGCAGCAGGACCGCGATCACGAAAAAGAGTGTGTAGTCCTTGAAAGGGATCCACTCCCGGGCCCTGGCTGCTTCAAGGCCTCTTCTTCTTTTCTTGGGTGAGAATATAGACATATATTTTTATTTCCTGTCTCTCTCCTTACCATATTCCCAGAAGTGATACCGCGCACAGAAGAACGGTCACAACGGTGAATACAGCTACTACTCTTACCTCTGACCATCCGCCCTTCTCGAAATGATGGTGGATGGGAGCCATTCTGAAGATCCTCTTTCCGTGGCTGATCTTGAAGTATCCCACCTGAAGGATGACCGAGATGACTTCGATCATGTAAATGAATCCGATGACAGGGATCAGCAGGGGCAGCTGCAGGCTGTAGCACATGGCGACCACAAAGCCTCCCAGTGCCAGGGATCCGGTATCGCCCATGAAGACCTTTGCGGGATAGGCGTTGTATACCAGGAATCCCAGAAGAGCCCCGATCATGGCGGCTCCCATGGGGGCCACGCCCGAGGAAGTAAGGCAGGCGGTCACTGTCAGGAAAAGGGCTGTGGCTACGGTCACGCAGCCGGCCAGGCCGTCCACGCCGTCCGTAAAGTTGGTTCCGTTGGCGGTGGCCACCGCGATAAAGATCATGACGGCCGCGTTTCCTTCCAGGCCGAAGTCCAGAAAGCTTCCGGGCATGAAGGGGATTTTCAGGCTCATGGGCATCTGCAGCATCCATCCGGTGTAGTAGCACCAGGCGCCTGCCACCAGGATCTGGAGCAGGAACTTCTGCCAGGCCTTAAGTCCGTCGGACCGCTTCAGGACGACTTTAATGAAGTCATCGATAAATCCCACTGCTCCGAAGGCCGCTGTCAGGATCAGGACTGGAAGTACTTCCATCCTTCCCGTATAGGCCGAATATGCAGCGCCGGCGGCGGCTCCCAGAAGGAACATGATACCGCCCATATTGGGGGTGCCGCTCTTGCTCTGATGGGATTCCAGTCCCTCTTCTCTTTCCGTCTGTCCCGCCTTCACCTTTCTGAGAAAGGGAATCAGGAATTTGCCGGACACAAGGCTGACCGCAAAGGCGATCAGAAAGGGAATGATCAAAATCCACAGATCTACTTCTTTATACATAAATCGATATTGTCCTTCCAAAAGTTATTGAAGGGCCCGGGCTCAGTCTCCCAGGCCGTTGGTATCGCGAAGGCCCTTTTCCTCGAGTTCCTGTTTTTCTCTGTCGGTCAGATCCTCCGTCATATAGATGTTGAGATAGGGCAGGGCCTCCTGCAGGATGTCCTTTGCCAGCACGCAGGCGTATCTCGCGGTATCCTGCTCCTCAACGTTGGGCCGGTCCACCACCACATAGATGGCGATCTGCGGATTGTCCACAGGGGCAAATCCCAGGAACGAGGTCACATATTCGTTGTTTCCGCGGGGAAGGGTCTCGGCCGTGCCGGTCTTGCCGCCGATCCTGTAGCCGGCAGGCCTGGAGGAGTGGCCGGTGCCGTTGGCTCCTTCCACGACCCGGACCATATAGTCCCTGAGCATTTCGGAGGTCTCTTCCGAGACGGTCCTCTTCAGGATCCTGGGCTGCCGGGTCTGGACCGTGGCGCCGCTGGAGCTGGTGATCTTGGAAACGATATGGGGCTCGTAATAGATTCCTCCGTTGACCAGGGAACAGAAGCCTGTGATGGTCTGGATCATGGTCACGTTGAAGTTCTGCCCGAAGGAGTTGGTGGCCAGATCGACAGGTCCCATATCGGGAGCCTGGACCATGGTGTCCGTCTTGGCTTCGCCCGCCAGATCGATGTTGGTCTTGAGACCGAAGTTAAAAGTCTTCTGATACTGGGAGAAGAGCTTGTTGCCGATCTGTTCGGCCATGTACATGAGGGCCACGTTGCAGGAACGCTCCACAGCCTCTGCCACTGTCAGGGTGCCGTCACCGTAAATGTTGTGGCACTTGATCCACTGGTCCGCCACATGCAGCCTGCCTTCACATACGAAGGTGTCGTCCGGGCTGACCGTTCCGGTCTCCAGTCCCGTTGCCACGGTAAAGGGCTTGATAACGGAACCGGGCTCGTAGTAGTCCGTAATGCAGTAGTTGCGCCACAGGGCGTTGAGGTAGCGGGTCTGTTCCTTTTCGGAAAAGGCATCCACTTCTTCCTTTGTCAGATATTCGTCCGTGGCTTCGTCGATCTTGGAAAGCTTGGGCATGCCCACCAGTCTGTCGGTATCGTAGGGATCCGTCAGATCGTAGCCGGGATAGGATCCCATGGCCAGGACGTCTGCGGTGTTCACATCCATGATGATGCAGCCTATGTTGTTGGCTCCGTTCCCCTCATGGTCGTTGTCCCTGTACTGCTCGCCGAAGGCTTCCAGGTACTTCATCACGATGCCCTGAAGATTGCCGTCCAGGGTCAGGACCAGGTTGTCGCCGTCCCTGGCTTCGACGGTGGTGGTTTCCAGGTTCCTGGCTTCGTCCAGATAGCCGTAGGTCCTGCCCTCCACGCCGTTGAGCACATCGTTGTAATATTCTTCCAGTCCGTAGGCTCCCACGTTGCTGTTGTTGGCAAAGCCGATCACATCGCTGGCCAGGGAACCGCTGGGATAGGTCCTGATATAATTCTGTTCGAACCAGATCCCCTTGATGTTGTTGTAGAACTTGTTTTCTTCCAGGAGTCCCTTTTTGGTGTTCTCCTCCTCGATCCCCTTGCTGACCCAGTCGTCGTAGGCCAGCTTGTCCTTATAGGGGACCCTTTTTCTGGCTATGTAATACTGGGAATTGGGATGTTCTTCCACATAGGTGCGGATCTTTTCCTTATCCAGGCCCAGGTATTCGGCTGCCGCCAGGGTGGGTTCCATGTAAAAGGGCTGTTCGCCGATAACCTTGGAATCGATGATCACGTTGTAGACCATGGTGGAGTCGGCCAGGATGGTCCCGTTTGCGTCCGTGATCTTGCCCCTCTTATAGGGAAGAGTCTGGTTTTCATAGCTCTGCTGGGAAAGGACCGCCATGGAATATTCGGCCCCGTTGTTCCTGGTGATGGAGATCAACCTGACCATCAGGACTAAAAATGCCGCACAGATAATGGTGAAGAAGACCAGCAGCTTCTTCTGCATTTTTACAGTAAATTTTTTTGTTTTTCTGGAAGCTCTTCTTCTCCTTCTGACGGGAGGATTGCTTCTTGAAGCTTGTCTACGTTTTACAGCCATCCTGTCAGTCTCCCACTTCCGAGACCTGATGAACATATTCTTCCGTTCCGCTGGAATAGGTGACCACCTGGTCGTCGGAAGCATACTGCATGCCAAGCACGTTGATGGCATAATCCCGGATCTCATCGAGGTCGATGCTGTTCATGATTTCGTTGTAGTTCTCGTCATTGGCGGATTTCTTTTCCGCCACCTGGTACTCCAGGGTGGAGATCCTAGAAATCGCCTTTTTGATATTGGTCTGCAGGGAAATGTAGCCGATCAGAGCGACCACGATGACCGTTAAAAGGATCAGCATGAAAACGGCATAGCCAAGATTCATGCGGGCTGCCCTGGCCCGGTTCTTTCTGACCTGTGCGCCTACCTCGGCGCTTCCGGTGCTCTTTCTTCCGGTCCCGGCTTCTTCCCAGAACCTGCTCTCCTGCTTCTGAGGCTCCTGCCGGACTGGTTTTCTTCTTTTGACTGCCAATTCAGCTCACCTCCGTTGTCTTCTCAAAAATCCTGAGCTTTGCGCTGGCAGATCTCCGGTTCCTTTCCAGCTCCTCCGGAGAGGGAAGCACGGGCTTTCTGCTGACCACCCTTCCCTTTGACTTTCTGCCGCAGGTGCAGACCGGAAATTCAGGAGGGCAGATGCAGGGGTTCTCGTTCCGCTTAAAGGCATTCTTGACGATCCTGTCTTCCAGGGAATGGAAGGTGATGATGCAGAGCCTGCCTCCCGGCGAAAGCCTGTCGATGATGGTGTCGATGGAATCCTCCAGCACGTCCAGTTCCCTGTTGCAGACGATGCGGATGGCCTGGAAGGTCCTCTTGCAGGGATTGCCTCCCTTTTCCTGCATCTTGCGGGGGATGTACCTGCGGATGATGGCCGCCAGCTCTCCCGTGGTCTCGATGGGATGCAGGGCTCTTTCCTTTTCGATGCCTCTTGCGATGGCCGAAGCGAATCTTTCCTCTCCGTAGTCCTTCAGGATTCTGGTCAGCTCCGCCGCCGGATATTCGTTGACGATCTCTCTCGCGCTCAGGGGGTTGTCCTGATCCATCCGCATATCCAGAGGAGCGTCCGCCATATAGGAAAAGCCTCGCTCCGGATTGTCCAGCTGGTAGGAGGAAACGCCCAGGTCCATCAGCATTCCGTCGATCATATCGATCCCCAGATCGTCCAGGACCTGCGCCGTATTTTCGTAGTTATCGTGTACCAGTGTGACTCTCTCCCCGAACTCTGCCAGCCGCTTTCCGGCCGCTTCGATGGCGTCCCTGTCCTGATCGATCCCGATCAGGCGTCCGCCCTCTGTCAGAGCCCCGGCAATGTGCCAGGAGTGGCCTCCGCCGCCCAGGGTCCCGTCCACATAGATCCCGTCCGGCCTGATCTTCAGGCCTTCAATGCACTCCTCAAGGAGCACGGATTCATGTTTGAATGTAAAACTGCTCATCTGATCCTTTCCTGTTCAGGAAAGCCGGGATCGATCAGATCTCGTAGCCTCCCTTGAACAAATCTTCCGCTATGGCGTTGATGTCTTCGGGTTCCGCTTCGCTGGCATCCCTTACCTCTTTGGACCAGAGCTCGATATTGCTGCCGGTTCCGGTCAGGACGATATCCTTGGTGATGCGTGCGAATTCACGGAGTTTAGCGGGGATCAGCGCACGGCCCTGCTTGTCGATCTCGACTTCGGCAGCGCCGCCTATGAAATGCCTTCTGAGCTTCCTGGTCTGGTCCGTATTTGCGGGCAGCTTATTAAGCCTGGAGACAAAGTCTTCCCAGGCTGCCAGGTCATAGATGTACAGGCAACGATCAAATGCCTTCGTTATGATGATTTTGTCTCCAAGTCCGTCTTTGAATCTGGAGGGAATGATCAGCCGCCCCTTCGAATCGAGCGAGTGATCAGATTCACCCATGTACATCTTCCGGCCTCCCACTGGGCTGTTAAAATGATCCACTTTGGTACTACTTTAGTACCACTTTTCTACCATCTTACCACCACCTGAGGCCTCGTTCAATACCCCGCTATTTAATTATTTCAACTTTTCATAATATTAACTGATTGTTTTCCCCCGCTTTTTTTGGAAATCCGGGCAAGATTCAGAAAAATAATGACGGAGGAAAGGGCAAAGGCGCCGATGCCCAGGACCAGGTTGACCGGGACAGTGGTCCCCGGAATAAAAAGCTGGTCGGTACGGATGTACTCGATCATGGCCCTGCCGATCCCGTATCCCGCAAAGTACATGAGGATGATCTGGCCGTCGAACTTCTTATGCTTTAAGAAGATCAGGAGGAAGACCAGTACCGCCAGGTTCCAGATGCCTTCATACAGGAAAGTGGGATGTACCTGTATGCAGCCGTCCGCCATATGGGCAGCGATCTTCTCGCTGATGTCGCTTTCTCTCACCATGGCCGCCGGGATCCGCATGGCAAAGAGAGAATCCGTATACTCTCCGAAGACCTCACGGTTGAAGAAATTTCCCCACCTGCCCAGGATCTGTCCGATCAGAAGGCCGTAGGCGCAGCAGTCCAGGACCCAGAGAGGGCTGATCTTTTTGATCCTGCAGAATCCGATGACGGTCAGAACGCCGGCAATGATGCCGCCGTAGATGGCAAGGCCGCCTCCCCGGATGTTGAAGACCTGTATGGGGTCATTCTTATACATGTCCCACATGAAGATCACGTAGTAGATCCTGGCGCCCAGGACCGAAAGGGTCAGGAGCCACACCGAAAGATCCCAGATGGTATCCGGGTCATGGCCTGTCTTTTTGGCGATATGGGCAGCCATGGTCAGGCCCAGCAGCATGCCGGTGGCGATCACGATCCCGTACATGGCAACATCGAAGCCGAAGACCGAAAGGGTCTTTGGCACGTTCCTGAGATAGATTCCCAGGTGCGGAAAGGAAATATCCATTAGATCCATTTTTAATCACCTCTTCCTTTTGGATATAGTAACGCGACTATATAGTAGCACACTCCTCCCGGAACAATTCGAAAATTTCTATTAAAAAGCGCCGGGCCAAGGACTGCAGCAGTCTGAGGTCCGTCCCCTTAGCTTACAGGAAAATGCACAAAAAAGCATGGCACGATTTGTGAAAAAGGCTAAAAAAGCAGAAATGAAAAATTCCGGAAAATGGCGTTTGGATCCGGTGAAGAAGAAAAGATAAGAGAAATGAAAAAAGACGGATGCGGGTAAAACCCGCATCCGCCCAAAGCTTCTTTATGGAAATATCCGTTCGGAAGACATGGAATCTTAAACATTGAAGCGGAACAGGATGACGTCTCCGTCCTGTACCACATATTCCTTGCCTTCGATGCCCACCAGGCCTTTTTCCCTGGCGGCCGCAAGAGAGCCTTCCCTGAGAAGGACTTCGTAGTTGACGACTTCTGCCTTGATGAAGCCTCTTTCGAAATCACTGTGGATCTTGCCGGCTGCCTGAGGCGCCTTGGTGCCGATCTTGATGGTCCAGGCCCTGCACTCGTCCTCTCCTGCCGTCAGGAAGCTCATGAGGCCCAGGGTATGGTAGCTGGCCCGGATCAGCTTCTCCAGACCGGACTCGGAAAGTCCCAGGTCTTCCAGGAACATGGCCTTTTCGTCATCGTCCAGCTCCGCGATCTCCTCTTCGATCTTGGCGCAGATCACGAATACCTCGCTGCCGGTGCCGGCTGCGTATTCTCTGACCTTCTGCACGAAGGGATTGGATTCGCCGTCGTCCTGCAGGCTGTCCTCATCCACGTTGGCCGCGTAGATGACGGGCTTGTCTGTCAGCAGGTTGTACTCTTTGATCCATTTGACCTCGTTCTCGTCTTCCCGCTCCAGAGAGGACGCCATATTGCCCTCTTCCAGATGGTCCTTGAGCTTTTTCAGGAAAGCCAGCTCCTTGCCGGCGTCCTTGTCCATCTTGGCCGTGCGGGCTACCTTGGCGATCCTTCTCTCCAGGACCTCCAGGTCCGCGAAGACCAGCTCCAGGTTGATGGTCTCGATGTCGCGCAGGGGATCTACGCTGCCGTCCACATGGATGACGTTGGAATCCTCAAAGCAGCGGACCACATGCACGATGGCATCCACCTCGCGGATGTTGGCCAGGAACTGGTTGCCCAGGCCTTCGCCCTTGGAGGCGCCCTTGACCAGGCCCGCGATGTCCACGAACTCGATCACAGCAGGGGTGACTTTCTTTGTATGATACATATCTCCCAGAAGGCGGATCCTTTCATCGGGTACCGCTACGACGCCCACGTTGGGGTCGATGGTGCAGAAGGGATAATTGGCGGATTCCGCACCGGCCTTTGTCAGAGAATTGAAAAGTGTGCTTTTGCCGACATTGGGCAGACCTACGATACCTAATTTCATTTTTCTAAGTGTCTCCTTGTTTCCTGTATTTTACACGGGATTCCCCGGTTGATATATCTTTTGGCCCTCCGGTTCATTCTTTCGAAGCGGGACCGGATTTGACAGAAATTACTTTATCACATCGGCTCCTGTTTCTCTACCATTTTTAGAAAATACTTTGCTTTCTACCTCTGCCGGGGGAAGCCGTCATCTTGAAAGAGCCCTGAAGAATTGCTATGCTAAGCCCGAAAGGAAGCAGTTTATGAAAACAATAGCCATTATAGACGACGATCAGTATATAGGAGACATGCTCTCGGAAGTGCTTGCAAAAGAGGGCTTTTCCGTCCTGCGCGCCTATTCGGGTACGGAGGCCCTCTACCTTCTGAAAGAAAAGAAGCCCGATCTGGTCCTTCTGGATCTGATGCTGCCGGGCATGTCCGGGGAAGAAGTTCTTTCCTATATAAAAGGGATCCCGGTCATCGTTCTGAGCGCAAGGGCTGACGTAAAGGACAAGATTGCTCTTCTTCTGGGCGGGGCCGCCGACTACATGACCAAGCCCTTTGATACGGGGGAGCTTCTGGCCCGTATCGCCGTGCAGCTGCGCAGAAGGGATTCTCTAAAGGAAGCCGCTTTCCTGACTGCAGGCGATCTGTCCATAGATCTCCTGTCCAGGAGCCTGTCCGTATGCGGAAAGGAGGTCCGGCTGACCAGAACGGAGTATGCCATACTAAAGCTCCTGATGGAAAACCCGGAAAGGGTCATCGCCAGAAGCGTTCTTCTGGACAGGATCGGAGCCGATACGCCGGACTGTACGGAAAGATCCTTGAAGCAGCATATCAGCAACCTGCGAAAGAAACTCCAGGATGCCGGCGGCATGGACTATATCGAGACCGTATGGGGCATAGGCTTTAAGCTTCGGGATCCGGAATCCTGACCAAATCCTGACTTTTATCCTGACCGCTTTCATGACCTTTATGAGATATAGTCAGGATATAAGGAGGTAAACCAAATGGACTTTGTTTTTCAGACAGAAGGCCTGACCAAAAGATACGGGAATTTTCTGGCCCTGGACGGACTATCCATGCATGTGCAGGGAGGCGCCATTTACGGATTTGTCGGAAGAAACGGAGCGGGAAAGACCACCCTGATCCGCCTGCTCTGCGGACTGCAGGAGCCTTCCTCAGGAAGCTTTACCCTTTTCGGCGTTCAAAGCGGCAGCAGGGACATGGCGGATGCCAGGCGAAGGATTGGCGCGGTGGTGGAAACACCCGCCCTGTACATGGACATGACGGCAGAAGAAAATCTGAGGCAGCAGTACCTGATCCTGGGGCTCCCCTCCTATGAAGGGATCCGGGAGCTTCTGCAGCTGGTGGGCCTTTCGGACACCGGCAGGAAAAAGGTCAGGCACTTCTCCCTGGGCATGAAACAGCGCCTGGGCATAGCGGTGGCCCTGGCGGGGGACCCGGATTTTCTGGTCCTGGACGAACCCGCAAACGGTCTGGACCCCCAGGGGATCGTCGAGATCAGGGAACTGATCCTGAAGCTCAACCGGGAAAGACAGGTCACATTCCTGATCTCCAGCCACATCCTGGACGAACTCTCCCGCCTGGCCACCCATTACGGCATCATTGACCACGGCCGCATGGTCAGAGAACTCAGTGCCGGGGAGCTGGAAGCAGAGTGCCGCAAGTGCCTGCACCTGGAAGTCACCAGCATTTCTGTCCTCTCCCGCCTGCTGGACGGCATGGGTCTGGATTATAAGATCCTCTCCGATACAGAAGCAGACGTCTATGCCCGGGTCAGTCCCACAGACCTGGTCCTTGCTCTTTCCGCGGAAAACTGTCAGGTCCTTTCCATGCAGGAAAAGGACCAGAACCTGGAAGGCTACTTCCTGTCGCTGGTAGGGGGTGATGCATCATGATCAGACTGATGAGAGCCGACCTGGTAAGACTGGTAAAAAGCAGGGCCTTCGGCCTTTCACTTGCGGGCATGCTGGCCCTGAGCGCAGCCTTTATGGTCATGCAGGCCACGGCCATGGACTACAGCGTTCCCTTAAGCAGAGTGATCTTCCTTCCCATGAGCATGTACGGGGTGGCGGCTGCTGCCCTGGTCAGCGTATTTGCGGGAGATGATTTCAGCGGCGGCTTTATACGCATGAAGCTCCTGGCCGTCAGGCGCCGCAGCAGCTATGTACTTTCCCAGATCTTTGTCAGCTGCACCGCCTGCGCCGCCCTCTATACGGCGGCCACTGTTTTTACCGCTGCCATCGGGCGCTTTTTCTTTGAAAACAATGTAATGGCGTCTGACCTGGTCCGCTTCTATCTTCTGGGAGTCAGCATGAGCCTTACCTGCGGCGCTCTCTTTGCCGCCGTCACCCTGCTCCTTGGAGAAAAAACAAGAGCAGTGGTGGTCTGCATGGCTTCCGCCTTCGGAATGCTCTTCCTTGCCATGCATACCAACTCCCTCCTGGTCCAGGACCGCTATAAGGACGGGGTCCTGAATCCCAAATATGTGGGCGGCATCCGAAGGATGGTCTACGGAATCCTCCATGATCTCAACCCCTGCGGCCAGGCCGCCCAGCTCTCTACCTGGGAAGTTCCCCATCCCATCCGGGTCCTGCTTCTCAATCTCCTGCTGACTGCAGCTCTGACCGTCCTGTGCTGCAGGCTGTTCGAAAGGAAAAATATCAATTAGACAAAGATGCAATACAGGAGGTAAAGATGAAACTGCTGTATCTGTCCCTGGCTGCCTGCCTTTTTCTGTTTCTTCTGGTCTGCCTGCTTCTGGTCCGGATCCGGATCCTGCACAGGTCCCTCAAAGAGATCGGAAAGGACTTCCACGACATACTGGCGACAGATACCAATACCCTGGTCTGCGTTTCCTCCCGGGATCCCTATGTTCTGAAGCTGGCCTCCCATATCAACCAGGAACTTCGCATTCTCCGGGACCAGCGCCGGCGCTTCCAGGCAGGGGACAGAAATCTGAAGGAGGCTGTCACCGGCATCTCCCACGATCTTCGGACTCCCCTTACGGCCATCTTCGGATATCTGGATCTGCTGGACAGAGAAGAAACGGGTCCGGATGCAGAGCGCTATCTTTCCATGATCCGGGGCCGGGCGGAGGCCATGAAGAATCTGATGGAGGAACTCATGGATTACAGTCTGGCTGCAGACGTGAGGCCTCTCTCCCCGGAAAGAATGGATCTGAAAGGGGCCCTGGAAGAGAGCCTGGTCTCCTTCTACGACCTGATCCTGGAAAAGGGGATCGAGCCCCGGATCCAGCTGCCGGACGGACCGGTCTGGAGAGATCTGGACAGGGAATCCGTCAGCCGGATCTTCTCCAACATCATTGCCAATGCGCTCCGGTATTCCGACGGAGATTTTTCCGTCGTCATGACAGGGGAGGGATCCATCACCTTTTCCAACCGTGCACCCGATCTGGATCCTGTGTCGGCCGGCAGGCTCTTCGACCGTTTCTACACCGTATCCTCCGGCCGGGACTCCACAGGCCTTGGCCTGTCCATAGCAAAAGCCCTGACAGAGCGTATGGGAGGAAGGATCAGTGCCCGGTATAAGGAAAAACGCCTGTATATCACTCTCACCTTCCCTTCCCTGTCATAGTCCCTTTGAATCACCCCGGCCATAAGACGAAAAAAGGATCCTGCCCGCTTCCCTCACGGAAACAGACAGGATCCTTTGCTCTTTACAGATCATTCATGGTCCGTCTTTGATGTGACCAGCTCGCTCCAGGCGGGCACAAAGCCTGCTCCCACGGCCACCCTCAAAGATCCGATATGGGACATGGCCGTCCCATAGAAGGGGAGCTTTCCCCTCTTTAAGATCTCATTCCGAAGGAGTCCTGTCAGCATCCTTCCGATGCCAAGTCCTCTTGCCTCCTCTTCCACGTTGATGCCGATCTGCCACATGGAAGGAGAGTCGGCGCTGGCTCCCGCCATGCCAAGGATCCGGCCCTCCTTCAGGGCCGCTGCCCCGATCACATCCGGGGCGCCCGGGTCAAAGGTGAAGGCGCTGGTAAAGCGGGGATCTCCCCGGAAGGCCTCGATCTCCTCTCCCTCATACCAGCGGATCTCCCATCCCTGCGTATTTACCTTAAATGGCGTGTCGCTGATAAAGAAGGGATGGACCATTTCGATCCGGTACCCCTCCTCATGAAGGCGGTCGTTCAGGGCTCTCATGTTCTTTGCTTCGAAGAACCATTCGGCCCCTGTCTTTTCATACCATTCACGGCACCATATTAATAAGGAAGCTTCTCCGCAAAAAAGCAGCTTTCCGCCCACTGAAGCGATCTTCAGAAAGCAGGGTTCTTCCTCCCGGAAGCGTCTTCTGCCCTCCAGGGGCTGCCAGGAGGCAAAGTGATTTCTGCTATCCCGCACCTCTTCTTTACTCACGCAGTAGTCCAGGGCCAGCTGCCCTGCCAGTATCTCGTTCATATCTTTCTCCCAAAAGAAAGGACCTCCGATCCGGAGGATATCGCCGGAAGGAAGGTCCCCTGCCAATTACTTTTCTTTCTTTTTATAGACCGGCTTCTGCATCTTCAGATCCCGGTAGATCTCACAGTAGTTCTGATAGCGGATGGGAGAGATCTCTCCCTTTTCCAGAGCCGCCTTGACGGCGCAGTCCGGTTCGTTGATGTGGACGCAGCCCTTGAAGCGGCAGCCTTCCTCTCTTTCCACGAACTCCTGATAATAATCCTTCAGGTGGTCCGCTTCTATATCCAGAAGGTAGAGAGAAGTAAAACCGGGGGTGTCCACCAGGAAGGTATCTTCCCCGGAAGTTAGAAGCTCCACGTGGCGCGTGGTATTTTTGCCTCTCTGGATCTTTCTGCTCAGCTCTCCTGTCTGCATGCGGGCTTCCGGACAGAGGGCATTGATCAGGGTGGACTTGCCGGCCCCGGAAGGACCGGTCAGGACGGTGGTCTTATGAAGGAGGACTTTTTTCACCTCCGGAAGGGACCCCTCATCCAGAGCACTGATGAACATGACCCTGCAGCCGCAGGCTTCGTAGGTGGACCGCAGCTCTTCGATTTCCTCCGGGGAGGCAATGTCCGCCTTGTTGAAGCAGATCACCGCGTCCAGATCCTTCTGTCCCAGAACGATCAGAAGGCGGTCCAGGGTATTATAGTTGGGATCCGGTCTGGTTATGGCAAAGAGGCAGAAGGCCTGGTCCACATTGGCCACGTTGGGGCGGACCAGCTCGTTCTTTCTGGGAAGGAGCCTGGTCACGTTTCCCTCCATGGGAACGCTGACCGTATCCGTAACGTCGAATTCCACGTCGTCGCCGACCAGAGGCTTCTGCTTCAGGGCCCTGAAGAGTCCCTTGGCTCTGCAGCGGTAGATCTCCTCTCCCGTGTGCACCTCATAGAAGCCGGCAATGCTTTTTATGATCTTTCCCTTCATATATTAATACTCGGGCGTAAAGGTGATGGTCCTGGTCACGGAACGGGGTTCGGACCGTTCGATGATCTTTGTGGTGGTGGCAGGTACAGGAGGCTGCTGCTCCTCTTCTTTCTCTCCGCCTTCTTCGCTCTCACCTTCGGAATTTTCCTCTTCAGCCGGTTCCTGGGTATTTCCCTGTTCGACTTCCACCTCGACCTCTTCCTGGTAGGTATAATTCCAGGACAGGGTCACGACGCCTGCCGAATCACTGATGCCGGTATATCTTGTTCCTTCGAAGGGGAAGGTCGCCGTATCGGTTTCCAGAAGGACCTGGCCGCTGACCGTCTTGACCACGATGTGGACGATGGTCCCATCCACGTAATCCGCTCCCTGGCTGCCGTCATTGGCGGAAGGTTTATTGATGGAAGCCGTATAGCTGTAGGTCATCTGGGAGCCTACCTCCACATCGATGGCCGTACCTCTGTCCACGTAGACGCCTTCTCCCACCGTCTGGCTCAGGATGATGCCTACCTGGTTGTGGTCATAGGTCACTACCGGTGTGACTCTGCCCATACGAAGGCCCATCTGCTCCAGCAGAAGCTTGGCCTGGGTCTCGGACAGATCCACCAGGGAGATCATTTCCACCTTGCCTTCCAGATCCGGTCCCAGGCTGACGGTAATGGTGACCTCAGATCCCTTCTGGGCCTTGGTGTTTCCGTCGGGCGTCTGGGACATGACGATGCCTTCCTCTACATCCTCGCTGTAATCGGTCTCGATCCTGGCGGTAAAGCCGGCTTTCTCCAGAGCCTCAACGGCTTCCTCTTCCTCCATTTCCACCACCAGAGGGACCTGAACGCCGTCGTTCATGCTGACGGTAATGGTCACGATGGTGCCGGTCTGGACCTTGGAGCCTTCTTCCTCGCTGGCCGCAATGACATAGCCCGGATCATAGCTGTCCGTGGTCTCATAGACCACGTCCGGAATCAGGTTGGCGGCGCGCAGGGCTTCGGAAGCGGCCTGCTCCGTCTTGCCGATGACATTGGGCATCTTTGTGGTCTCCACAGCCTCTTCTCCGGAGCTGCTTCCGCCGATCAGGCCCAGCCTGTTGGCTGCAAAGAAGATGATGACCAGACCGATGACGATGGCCGCCGCAATGGAAATGATGGCTGTCATCCTTTCGGTGCGGTGATTTTCCTCATCGTCCAGATATTCATCGTAAATGACATCTTCATTTCTGTCCTGATCCTCGTCCTGTCCTCCGCGGCGGTCTCTCCTGTCGGAGGAGGCCTCTGCCGAAATGGTATCGGCGCCGGCGGCCGCGGCTGCCGCCGTTTCGGCGGCTTCCTTGATGGTCTTCCGTTCCTCAGGCGTCACGGATCTGGTGGCTCCCAGGTCGTCCACACTGAACCTGGTCACGAAATCTCCGTCGGGATCGATCAGGGAGTGCTTCAAGTCGGCCACCAGCTCGGAGATGTTCTGATACCGCTTGTCGGGGCTCTTCTCACAGCACTTCATGACGATCTGCTCTATGCTGTAGGGAAGATCGTGGACATACTGCCTGGGGGAAGGCATGGGCTCCTGGATATGCTTGATGGCAATGGCGACGGTGGTCTCTCCCGTATAGGGGACCCTGCCGGTCAGCATTTCGAAAAGAGTGATGCCCAGGGAATAGATATCGCTCTTGGCATCCGAATAGCCGCCTCTGGCCTGCTCGGGAGAGGTATAGTGCACGGATCCCATGACATTGGAAGTAATGGTATTGGAGGTGGCGATCTTGGCAATGCCGAAATCGGTGACCTTTACCTTGCCTTCCTTGGAAATAATGATGTTCTGAGGCTTGATATCTCTGTGAATGATGTGATTTCTGTGCGCAGCTTCAAGACCCATGGAGACCTGGATAGCAATGGTGACTGCTTCCTGTTCGTTGAGCCTTCCCTTGGATTCGATATATTTTTTCAGTGTGATCCCGTCCACCAGTTCCATGACGATGTAGTAGATGCCTTTTTCCTCACCTACGTCATAGACGTTGACGATGTTGGGGTGCATCAGGCCGGCTGCCGCCTGGGCCTCCACCCTGAACTTGGATACAAAATTCGCGTTCTCAGAGAATTCCTGCTTGAGAACCTTTATCGCGACCAGTCTGTTCAGCTTCTGGTCCTTTGCCTTATAGACATCGGACATGCCGCCGTTTCCGACCTTATCGAGTATTTCATATCGATCCGCGATCAGCATTCCTATCTTGATCATGCTTTCCTCCGCAATTCACTCATGCCTTTTCTCCGTTCCCTGATCGGGACGGATCAATCAGCGTGACAGAAATGTTGTCCATGCCGCCGGCCTCGTTGGCCACCGTCACCAGGACGCTGGCTGCCTCTTCGATGGTCCGGCTGCGCCATATGATCTGTTCGATCTGTCTGTCGTCCAGCATGTTGGTCAGTCCGTCCGTACACATGAGGATCAGGGACTGGCCCGTAAGAACTTCCGTAAAAAGGTCCACCTTGAGAGTGGACTCTGCACCCACCGCCCGGGTAATGACATTCTTGTCCGGATGATTCCTGGCGGCCTCCTTGTCAAGACTGCCCGCCTGGATCATCTCTTCCACAAGGGAATGATCGGTGGTGACCTGGTACATCCCCCTGGTGCGGTCCACGATATAAAGCCTGCTGTCTCCCACATTGGCCGCCTGCAGAATATTGCCCGTGATCACGGCCATGACCGCCGTGGTGCCCATCCCGTAATACTTGGGATCGGACTGAGCGATCAGCCGCAGCTCCCGGTTGGCCTCCTGCAGGGCCAGGACCATGACCTCGTCCGGCGAAGGATTGTCCGAATCCTGCATGATGGATGCGATCCTGTCCACAGTGAACTGGGAAGCATATTCCCCTGCCTGGTGGCCTCCCATTCCGTCCGCGACGATATAGAGATTGGGAAATCTGCCCACCGGTTTGTCACTGGAAAACACAAAGTCCTGATTCATTTGTCGTCTCCGGCCTACGTCGGATACTGAATACGAGACTGCCATTATGCCCTCTCTCCCCCGTTTTCAGACTGTTTTTTTACTGAGAATCTGTCAGGTGCCGGTGTCTGAGCTGCCCGCAGGCGCCGTCGATATCCCGGCCCATTACTCTCCTAATACTAACATTTATACCACGTTTTTCAAGTTTATTTTTGAAGGCCCGGACCGCTTCGTCCTCCGGATGCCGGTATCCTCTCTCTCTGACGGGATTGACCGGGATCAGATTGATGTGGGCCCTGAGGGGCCTTGCCAGGGCGGCCAGTCCCGCCGCGTCCTGGGCCGAGTCGTTCACGTCCCGGATCAGCGAATACTCAAAGGTGACCTGCCTGCCGGTCTCCCTGAAATAGGCGGCGCAGGCCTCCATCAGCTCCTTTATGCTGTAGCGCTCGGCGATGGGCATGATCTCCCGCCGCTTTTCGTCGGTGACCGCATGGAGGGACAGGGCCAGGGTAATGGACAGATTTTCCTTTGCCAGGTCGTACATTCTGGGCACGATGCCGCAGGTGGACACCGTCACATTTCTCTGACTCAGGTTCATGCCGTTCTCATCGGTCAGAAGATGAATGAAGCGGACCAGGTTGTCGTAGTTGTCCAGAGGCTCTCCCGTGCCCATGACCACCACGTGGGAGATCTTCTCTCCCGTTACCCTCCGGATCTCATAGATCTGCTCCAGCATCTCCGAGGGAGTCAGGGACCGGATTAAGCCGTCCAGGGTGGAGGCGCAGAAGCGGCATCCCATCCTGCATCCCACCTGGGAGGAAATGCAGATGCTGTTGCCGAATTTGTATTTCATGAAGACGCTCTCCACCAGGGAATTGTCGGGCATGGCAAAGAGGAACTTCTGGGTCCCGTCCAGCTTCGAGATCTGTCTGTCAATCATCCGTACCCTGGTATAGGAATAGTTCTCCTCCAGCTTTTCCTTCATGACGGAAGGGATGTTGGTCATGGCACCGTAGTCCGGAGCCAGCCTGACGTGCATCCACTGGTAGAGCTGGCGTGCCCGGAAGGCCGGCTGGGACATGGCTTTCACGGCTTCTTCCAGCTCGGCAAGGGTCATGGATTTAAGATCCGGCTTTTCCGTCTCCGGCAGAGGCCTGTCTTTGATATTTGTTTCTTCCATAAATATATATATTTCAGATATTTCTTTCGGATATTTCTTTTGGGGAAGAGGCCCTCCTTAAGCCATGGGCTTTCTGAACCTGGCCACGAAGAAGCCGTCCGTCCCGTGTACGTGGGGCAGAAGCTGCAGGCGGTTCCTGCCCTTCCCTTCGATTCCGGGGATTCCCTGGGGAAGGAAGGGAAGGAGGCTGTCTGCCTCAAGTTTCAGCTCCTCTTCTATATAGTCGGCATTGTCCCCGTTCTCCAGCGCGTCTATGGTGCAGGTGGAGTAGATCAGGATCCCGCCCGGCTTCAGATAGGATACTGCGTTTTTCAGGATCTCCCTCTGCAGGGCGGCCAGGTCTGTCAGCTCCTGCCGGCTGATCCTGTACTTGATATCCCGCTTTCTTCCAATGATGCCAAGGCCCGAGCAGGGAAGATCGCACAGGAGAATGTCGGCACAGCCCTCATAGCGGCTGTTATGGATCCTGGCATCCTGCTCGGATACGGAGATCTTCTCCTCCAGGCCCATTCTTCTGATATTCTTCCGGATCTGCTCCGTCTTCTTATGGGTCAGGTCAAAGGCCAGTACCCGGCCTTTCTTCAGGAGGGAGGCCGCATGCATGGACTTGCCGCCGGGGGCGGCGCAGACGTCCATGATGATCTCGTCTCCCCTGATCCCCGCAGCCTCCGTCACGAACATGGAGCTTTCGTCCTGTATGGTCCAGAGGCCCTCCCGGAAGCCGGGAAGATCCTGGATGGCGCTGGTCCCCCTCAGGCAGCAGGCATAGGGCAGCCAGCGGCCAGGGGTGACCTCCGTGCCCGCTTCCCGTATCTGTTCAAGGATCCTGTCCCTTTTTTCGGGATCAGTGTCCGGGGAAAAACGGATGCAGACGGGACGGATCTCCAGGAGGGATTTAAGAAGCTGGTCCGTCTCCCCCTCTCCCAGCTGTTCCTTCCACAGGTCGATCAGCCACTGGGGCATGGAATAGCGGACGGAAAGGGAGGCTTCTCCCATAAGGCTCTCCAGTTCACCCTTATCCCTGCTGCGGATCACATTTCTGAGCACGGCATTGACAAAGCCGGACAGAGCATTCATCTTATGAAGTTTTGCAAGGCTTACCGCCTCGGAGCAGGCCGCGGAATCCGGCACCGAATCCATGTACAGGATCTGGTAGATCCCCATCCGCAGGATCTGGCGGATCAGGGGCCGAAGGCCCGAAGCCGGCTTTTTCGAAAAGCGGTCGATCACAGAGTCCAGTTCGATCCTCCGCTCCAGGGTCCCTTCCGTGAGCCGCTTCATAAAGGCTCTCTGCTGTTCGGAAAGGTCCTTATGCGAATCCAGCATCTCCCTCACCAGGATATGGCTGTAGGTGCCCTTCTTTTCATTTTCCAGAAGGACGCCCAGGACCAGGTCTCTCTCGTTTACTCTGCCCAAGTTCTTTTCCTCTTATCCCAGAATGTCTCCGGCCTTCACGTGATATCCCAGAAGGAAGGCCGAAACAGGCATTCTCTTTTTGCCTTCGATCTGGACCTCCTTCAGGGCCAGGGTCCCCTGGCCGCAGGCCACATAAATGGCCGACTTATCGGTGCGGACCACCGTGCCGGGCGCTGCCCCGGCATCTTCTTCAAGGACGTCCGCGTCCCAGATCTTCAGGATCTTTCCCTGGTACCTGGTATAGGCGCTGGGCCAGGAGTTGAGGCCTCTGACATAGCGCTCCGTTTTTTCCGCGGACCAGGTCCAGTCGATGTCTCCCATTTCCTTTTTCAGCATGGAAGCGTAGCAGGTCTCTCCCTCCTGGGGTACAGGCGTCAGGGTCCCTGCTTCCAGTCCTTCAATGGCTTTCAGAAGGAGCTTTCCTCCCATCAGGGAGAGTTTGTCATAAAGAGATTCTCCCGTTTCCCCGGGGTCCAGCTCCAGCTTTTCCTGCAGCAGGATGGGACCGGTATCCAGTCCCTCGTCCATCTTCATGATGGTGACGCCGCTGTATTTCTCGCCGTTCAGGATGACCCACTGAATGGGGGCCGCTCCCCGGTACATGGGCAGGAGGGATGTATGGACATTGACGCAGCCGTAAGGGGGCAGGTCCAGGATCTCTCTGGAAAGGATCTGGCCGAAGGCTGCCACCACGATCAGGTCCGCCTTTTCCTCTCTGAGCCTCTCAACCGCTTCCGGGGTCCTGACCTTTACCGGCTGGAAGACCGGAATGTTCCATTCCTCGGCCAGGAGCTTGACGGGGGTCTTGACCACGGATTTGCCCCGGCCTTTCTGCCTGTCGGGCTGGGTCACCACCAGGGATACCGAAAGGCCGGCCTCCAGCATGGTCTTAAGGACCGAAGCTGCCAGGTCCGGCGTTCCCATAAAAATAATCTTCATATATTTAAGCCTCGCCTCTGACCTGGGCGTCGATCTCATCCAGCACCTCTTCCTCGTCGATGGGGATCTCCTCGGAAGCGTCGTGGAGGGGGCCCTCCACCAGGTCTACATACATTTTTCCGTCCAGATGGTCCAGTTCGTGGCAGATGGCTCTGGCCAGCAGCTCTGTGCCTTCCAGCTCGTAGGGTTCCATGTTCTCGTCAAAAGCCCTGCAGATGACATGGTTGGGTCTTGTGACCTGGCCCATCTTTCCGGGAACGGAAAGGCAGCCCTCCATGCCGCACTGCTCTCCCTCGGAGAAGATGATCTCGGGGTTGACCAGGACGTGGGGCTCGCTCTGATCCTCTGTCACGTCGATGACGACGATCCTCTTGAGGACGCCTACCTGGGGCGCGGCCAGGCCGACGCCGCCGGTATCATACATGGTCTCGAACATGTCTCTGACCAGGGTCTTCATACGGTCGTTCATTTCCTTAACGATCTTGCATTTTTTTGTCAGCACGGGATCGCCGTACTCTCTGATGGTTCTAAGTGCCATGTTCCTCCTTAATAGGGATTGACCGGATCAAAATCGAACTGGATCTGTACGTTCCGATAGGTCCCGTTTCCCTGCACTGTGTGTATATATTCCTCAACCTGGTCCTTACAGACTATCAGTTTATCATAACTTACGTCTTTTATGTACAGAACAAACCTGTATATATCCCGGATCCTGCCGATTCCCGCAGGAGCGGGGCCGATCAGGATAGAGGCCCTGTTCTGCAGCAGTTCCCGCAGGTCTCCTGCCGCCGCTTCGGCCATATCCTCCGAAGGGGACTGGACCTGCACGGAAAGCATGTGGGAGACAGGGGGATACATGAGGAGCTTCCTGTAAAGGATCTCCTCCTCGTAGAAGCCTTCGTAGTCCTGACGGGAAGCGTGGGTAATGGCGTAGTGGTCCGGCTGGTAGGTCTGAATGACCACGTCCCCGGGGATGGTCCCCCGGCCGGCCCGGCCCGCTGCCTGGGTCAGCAGCTGGAAGGTCCGCTCCGCCGCCCTGTAGTCGTTGGCGTAGAGAGAAAGATCCGCCATCAGGATCCCTACCAGCGTCACGCCCGGGAAATCGTGTCCCTTGACGATCATCTGGGTCCCCAGAAGGATATCCGCCTCTTCGTTGGCAAAGGCGGAAAGGATCTTTTCGTAGCTTCCCTTTGCGGATGTGGTGTCCGCGTCCATGCGCAGGATCCTCGCCTGGGGAAAAGTCTCCTTCAGGAAGGCTTCGATCTGCTCGGTCCCCGCTTTCATGGGCAGGATGTATCTGGACCCGCAGGAAGGACAGACTTTCGGCACCGCCTCCTCATGGCCGCAGTAATGGCATACCATCTTCTGCCGGCCTCCGCTCCCGTGCAGGGACATGGCCACGTCGCAGTGTGGGCACTTTACCACGTGTCCGCAGGACCTGCAGGAAAGGTTGGCGGCAAAGCCCCGGCGGTTTAAAAAGAGCATGGTCTGCTCTCCCGCCTTCAGCCTCTCCTCCAGCTTCCGGTAAAGGGAAACGGACAGGATGCTGCGGTTGCCTCTTTTCAGCTCGGCCCGCATGTCCGCGATCTCCACCCGGGGAAGAGTGCCGCCCGTCAGCCGTCTTTTCAGGGTAAAGAGAGCGTAGTTTCCCTCCCTGGCCTGAAAGTAGGCGTCCAGCGAGGGCGTGGCGCTGCCAAGGACCACGGATGCTCCCCGCAGCCCTGCGATCTCTATCGCCGTCTCCCTGGCGTGGTACTTGGGCATGGATTCGTTCTTGTAGGAGGTCTCGTGCTCCTCGTCCATGACGATCACGCCCAGCCGTTCGAAGGGGGTAAAGAGGGCCGATCTGGGCCCGATGATCACATCGATTTCTCCTCTTCTGGCCCGCTCCCACTGGTCCGCCTTCTCGCTCTCGGAAAGGGAGGAGTTAATGACGGAGACCCTGTCGCCGAAATGGCGGTAGAAACGGATCAGGGTCTGGTAGGTCAGGGCGATCTCCGGGATCAGCATGATGGCCTGACGGCCCCTGCTGCAGATCCGGCTGATGATGTTGATATAGACCTCCGTCTTGCCGCTGCCGGTGATGCCGTGGATCAGGGTGACGCCGGGGCGCCCCGCGTCAAATTCCTCCACCACATGGTCCGCAATGGCAAGCTGTTCGGGGGAGAGCCTCTCCGGGCCTTTTCCCGCATCCGACACGGACACAGGATTCCTCAGGATGCCCCTTTCCTCCACCTCCAGGACACCTGCGCTTTTCAGGGACCGGATGGTGGGAGCCTGGATATGGAGCTTTCCGGTGACCATCTCGTAGGGGATCTCCGGAGTCTCGATCAGGGCTTCCAGGAGCCTCGCCCTGGCTGTCTGGTGCTTTCTCCTGTAAAAGGAAAGCTGGTCCAGGGCCCTGTCGTAATCAAACAGAAGGCGGATCGTCCTCTTCTTTTTGGGGGCGCCGCTCTTTCTGGAGGCCATGACGGTCTTCAGGGCTGTGATCATGGTAGACCCATAGCTGTTTTTCATCCACAGGGCCAGGCGGATGCTGAAGTCCCTGTCTTCTTCTTCGCTGTAGCCCTCCCGGGGCCTTACCAGGTCCTGGATATCCCGGATCCTCTCTTCTTCCAGATCCGGCTTTTCCCTGAAGCCTGTCACATAGCCCGTTCTGGGTTCTTTGCCTTTGCCGAAGGGCACCAGGACCCGGGAGCCTAAAAGAACCTGGTCCGAAAGCCGGTCGGGAATACGGTATGTAAAGGGCCTGTCCAGCCTCTCATGGGATATATCTATGATCACATCCGCGTATCTGATCATTCCTGCCTCGCCGAAAAATCAGGCCTTGCGCGCATCCTCTTCCAGGATATCCCGGATCAGTTCGCGCTCGTCCATGTGATGTTTGGTCGTTCCTATGATCTGATAATCCTCGTGTCCCTTGCCGGCCAGAACGATGATATCGCCGTCCTGTCCGTTGTGGATGGCATAGGCAATGGCTTCCTTCCGGTCGGGAATGGTGATATAAGCCCCGTCCGTCCGCTTCATGCCGGTCTCTATGTCTTCGATGATCTTCATGGGATCTTCGGTCCTGGGGTTATCAGAGGTAATGATGGTAAAGTCCGAGGTCCTGCCGCTCTCCTCGCCCATGAGGAAGCGTCTTTCCGGATCTCTGTCGCCGCCGCAGCCAAAGAGGGTCACCAGGCGGCCCGGTTCATATTCCCTGAGGGAGGTCAGAAGGCTCTTCAGGGACATGGCGTTGTGGGCATAGTCGATGAGCAGGGTAAAGCGGTCGCTGACTTTGACCATCTCGATCCTGCCGCGGACCTTGATGCCCAGCAGGGCCTTCCGGATGGCTTCCGTGTCCGCCCCGAAATGGCGGCAGATGGCGATTGCGCAGAGGGCATTATAGACCGAGAAGCGTCCGGGCATGGGAACCTCCGCGTCAAAGTCCAGAAGGCCCTTCACATGGAAGCGGATGCCCAGCTCGCCGGGCTTTCTGATCAGGTCCAGATCCTCCGCATAGAGGTCATTGGCATTCTTCAGGCCGTAGGTCTCCACGGAGCAGGTATGGCCGTCCAGGATCCGGTCCGTGTAAGGGTCGTCTCCGTTGACGATGCCCACACGGCACTGTTTGAAGAGCATGCTCTTGCAGCCCAGGTATTCGTCGAAGTTTTCGTGCTCTCCGTGGCCGATGTGGTCCGGGGAAAGGTTGGTGAAAATACCGTAGTCGAAGATAAAGCCCTGGGTGCGGTGCATCTTCAGAGCCTGGGAGGAGACCTCCATGACCACGGCGTCCATACCGGCGTCCGCCATATCCCGGAAGTACTTCTGCAGGGTCATGGATTCGGGCGTGGTGTTGGCAGAAGGGATCCTCACGTCCCCGTAGAGGGTCTCGATGGTGCCCACCAGACCCACCTTATAACCGGCGTTCTGCAGGATGCTCCTGACCATGTAGGTGGTGGTGGTCTTGCCCTTGGTGCCGGTAATGCCGATGATCTTCATGCGGGATGCGGGATTGCCGTACCAGGCGGCGGAGATCCAGGCCATGGCATAACGGGAATCATAGACCCGGATCACTACGGGCGCTTCTCCCTTCACATAGGGAGTGATGTCCTCATCCTCCTGCACCACCAGGGCTCTGGCCCCTTTTTCAAGGACCTGAGGAATATATTTATGTCCGTTGGTATTTTCGCCTTTGATGCAGAAAAAAAGGCCTCCCTCCTCCATCCGTCTGGAATCGTTGAAGATTCCGGTAACCTCTGTCTGCAGAAGCGCCCTTGTCAGGTCCGGATCGGTGACCGCTTCTCCTCTTATGTCATTAAAGTGATAATCCAGCTTGCTGATCAGATCTGCGATTCTCATGCCTGCCTCTCATTCCTGAGCGTCTCACATATCTGTAAAAGAGTCCGGGGCGGGGACGCTCCCAGCCGGCCCGGACGCGGATATCCTCACACAGGATACCCCTGCCTGTCGTTTTTCTTATCTGATCCTGAGATCCTTTACCACGTACTGGAGGGAGTCTCTTCCCTGCCAGGAGTTGATATCAGGATAATAGACCATATCTATTGTAACATTTCCCATGCCCCTTTGAAGGTCTTTTACGGCGGAAAGTCCCTTCAGGTCTTCGATCCTCTGAAGGAAGGCGTCACCGTCCTCAAAGCGGATCAGATCCAGGAACCCGCTGTATTTTTCCCTGGCGGTCAGTCTTACCACGTTCCGGTTCTTTCCCAGGATCCTGGCCCCGGTCAGGGTCACGTCCTTTACGGCAAAAAGAGGCTTGGGATTTTCCTGTCCCCAGGGTTCCAGGGATTCGATCTCCCGGACAGTGGCCATATCGATAAAGCCCGGAGGCATGACCATGTCCACATGGATGGTGTCCACCAGGTCCTCCTGCGTCAGGCTGCACTGGGCGTTGATCCTTTTCCGGAAGATCTCCACGTTCTCCTCGGTCATGGAAAGACCTGCCGCCATCTTATGGCCGCCGAACTTTATAAAGAGATCCCGGCACCGGCTCAGCTCCTCAAACATGTCGTAGGCCTCAATGGACCTGCCCGATCCCTTGGCAATGCCGGATTCGGTCCTGGTCATGACAATGGACGGCCTGGCGTACTGCTCTCTGACCCTGCCGGCGATAATGCCGGCCAGAGATTCATGACAGTCGGGAAGGAAAAGCACCAGGACTCTGTCGCCGGCGTATTCCTCCGTCTCCACCAGGGCACAGGCATCTTCCACTCCCTTCAGGGTCATGTCCTTGCGGCTGTCGTTGAGGGCCTTGAGCTCTCCTGCCAGTACAAGGGCCCTGTCATAGCTTTTCTCAAAGAAAAGGGACAGCGCCTTCATGGCCGAGTCCAGACGGCCGGTGGCATTGAGACACGGGCCCAGTATAAAGCCCGCGTGATAGCCCGTCAGCTTCTTGTCTGCCAGGTCCGTCACTTCGATCAGAGCTTTCAGCCCCTGATTGGGCGTACGGGCCGCTTCCTTAAGGCCTTCCCTGACCAGGATCCGGTTCTCGTTCTTCAGGGGCATCACATCGCAGACGGTGGCAAGGGCCGCAAAGGAAAGGAGCTCCTCAAGAACGGCGCTTCCATGATAGGAAGCCTTCTTCATCAGCAGCTGGCAGAGCTTGTAGGACACCACTGCTCCGCAGATCTCGGGGAAGGGATATTTCCTTCCTTCCGTCAGCTCCGGGGGGATCTTGGGATCCACCACGGCGTCTCCGGGAGGAAGCATATATTTTTTACTTCCGTCCTCCTCCAGGGCAAAAGGCACCTCATGGTGGTCCGTGACAATGACGGTCATACCGGCCTCTGCCGCCTTTTCCAGCACAGGGCCCGCCGCGATGCCGTTGTCACAGGTAAGAACGGTATCCACGCCGGCCTTGATGGCGTCCTCCACGATCCTGACATTGATGCCGTAGCCGTCCTGGATCCTGTCGGGAAGCTCATAGTCCGCATCTCCTCCCATTTCCCGGATGGATCTGACCAGGATATAGGTGGCACAGATCCCGTCCACGTCATAGTCTCCTATGACCCGGATCTTTCTCCTTTGCCGGATCTTTTTCAGCACAAGGTCCGCCGCAGTGTCCAGGCCCGGCAGAAGGGATGGATCATGCAGATCCGAAAGAGACCCTGAAAGGAACATATGAAATTCCTGATCCGTCTGCAGGTCCCGGTTCCGCAGGATCCTGGCCGTGATCTGGGATATATGAAAACGTTCGGCGATCCCTTTAAAATCCGCCTTCTTGTTATAGACGATCCACTTGGACAAAATTCGCGCTTCCTCTCTGAGATTCCGGCAGGCCGGAAACAGACATTTCGCCAGGCAGGAATTTATGCCCGGCTGAGTATCTGTTAAACAAACAGGGGGATACTCACGCATCCCCCTGCCAGGTAAATAACTTATTTACGCATCAGATCACAGTCTTGGATCTGTCGCTTTCTTCTTTCTGTTTTTTTCTGGCTGCGGTCCTTTCTTTCCTGGACATGCCCGAATAGTCGACGGTGTTCTTCCTGGAAGGAAGATTGATGCGGCTTCCGGGAGCGGAAGGAGCGGGCTCGGCTGCCTTGAACTTATTGCGAAGGACATACCAGAGAGAACCGGCAATGCATACGGATGACCATGCACCGGAAATGATACCGATCATGATGGGAAGAGCAAACTCCTTGACATCGGAAACGCCGAATACCCAGAGGGTGGCGACCATGAAGAAGGTCGTCAGGGAGGTAAACAGGCTTCGGGACAGGGTCTGGGTCACAGCGCCGTTGACCATGTCGGCCAGGGTTTCCTTTCTGCCCATGATCTGTCTGTTCTCACGGATACGGTCGAATACAACGATGGTGGCGTTGATGGAATAACCGACGATGGTCAGCATGCAGGCGATGAAGGTGGAGCCTACGGAAACACGCAGGAGGGCATAGCCGCCCAGAACGATCAGAACGTCATGGACCAGGCAGACCACTGCGGAAGCGCCGAAGCGGATGTCGGTAAATCTCAGCCAGATATAGATCAGCATCAGGATCAGGGCCACCACCACGGCCACCATGGCATCCTGCTTCATCTCGCTGGAGATGGTGGAGCTGATGGTCTCGGATGTGATCTTGTCCTTGTCTACGCCGAACTCATCCACCAGTCTGTTGGAGATCTCGGTGGAAGCTTCGGTGGACAGCTCTACGGTCTTGAAGATGACTTCGCTGGAACCGGTGACCTTCTGGACCTGCACGCTGCTGTTGCCGGAAAGATCCTGGAAGATCGGAACCACCTGGGCGTCGATGTCTTCCAGAGACTTGTCCTCTGTGAAGGTAACGTTGGTGGATGTACCGCCTACGAAGTCAAGACTGTAGTTGAGGGCGCCCCTGCCGCCAGCGGCGTTGATGCCCATGAAAGCGAAACCTGCAATGATCAGTGCGATGGAAACAGCAAAGACGACCTTTCTCTTTCCTACGAAATCGATGACGTTCAGGGTCCTGCCCTTGCCGTACCACTTCTTGTCCTGCACGCCCAGAGCGTAGCAGATGTTCATCAGGGCTCTG
The DNA here is from genome assembly GCA_946614165.1 of uncultured Lachnospiraceae bacterium. GTDB lineage: Bacteria > Bacillota > Clostridia > Lachnospirales > Lachnospiraceae > CAG-791. The sequence continues at coordinate 67,623 of CAMOGQ010000001.1, read as the reverse complement.
GTAACGAAGAGCGCCGTAAACATGGACAGAACGATACCGATGGCCAGAGTCTGGGCGAAGCCCTTGACGGTACCGGAGCCCAGCAGATACAGGACTACGGCTGCGATCAGTGTTGTGACGTTGCCGTCGATGATGGCGGACAGAGCCTTCTGGAAACCGGACTTGATGGCTGCTCTTACAGAGGAGCCTGCTGCGATATCCTCACGGATACGGGCAAAGATAATAACGTTGGCGTCTACGGCCATACCGATGGAAAGCAGGATACCTGCGATGCCGGGCAGGGTCAGGGTCACGTCAAAGCCGTTGAGGACCAGGGCTACCAGAATGACATAGATGCCCAGGGCAACGACTGCCAGGAAGCCGGGGAAAGAATATACCAGGATCATGAAAAGGGCGACCAGGGCAAAACCGGCGATACCGGCTGTCTTGGAAGTCCTAAGAGCGTTCTGGCCCAGCTGTGCGCCTACGATCTGGGAACGCAGTCTCTGCAGTTCCACCTTCAGGCCGCCGATACGGATGGTGGAAGCCAGGGTCCTGGCGGACTCGATGGTCTCCTCGCCTTCGATGACGGCGCGGCCGTCCGTGATGGCATCGTTGACCTTGGGAACGGATACGAAGGCACCGTCGTAGTAGATACCGATGGTATCTTTGTTGTCATTGAAGGCCGCCGTGGTGGCGTCCGCGAACTTCTGCTTGCCTTCGGAAGTGAAGGTCAGGGAGACCACGATCTGCTGGTTGCCCATGTTGTCGGTCTGATAGCCGGCTTCCGCCGTCTCCACGTCGGTACCGGACAGAACGGCGTCGCCGTCAGCGATGCAGTCCTCAAGAGATTTGTTCAGGACATAGCCGTAGGAACCGTCTTCCATGGTGCCCAGAGAATAGTTCTCTTTTCCTTCCGCATCCTTGTGGCGGATAAAATACAGGGAACCGGGACGGCCCAGTTCCTCCAGGATCGCATTGGTCTCGGCGACGCCGGAGATGCCGGGGATCTCGATATTGAGACGGTCCGTGCCTTCCTGATAGACGGTGGCTTCCGTGGAATACTGTTCGACACGCTTCTGAAGCTTGTACTTGGTGTCATCCATGTCTTCCTGGGAGGGGGCCGTCTCACCTACGGCTTCGTAGGTAATGGATGCGCCGCCGGCCAGGTCAAGGCCAAGCTTGATGTTCCTGTAGGAACCCTTGTGCCCGCTGCCGATTCCGAAATATGCCACGTATCCCAGAATGCAGGAAACAATAAGGATCAGAGCCAGAAAAATGGCTGCTCTTGATTTTTTCATCGCGAAATATCTCCTATTTTTACTCACTGCCGGCTTCTTTTTCCGTCAAAAGCCAACAGCCTTTGAAATTATAGCACAAAAGATGTGGAAGTAAAACGATTTTTTTATCAGGCTTCATCTTCCGTTTTCTGCCGTTTTCTGCCGGCAGTTCTCTTCTTTCCCCCTCTTCGGAAATGGACTTTGTCCTCCCCGGAGAGTATGATGGAAAAGGCACAGAAAAAACGTAAGGCCTCCCGGAAAGGAAAATGCCATGATCAGAATCTGCCTGTACCAGAAGCCTCTTGCGGTCACTGACTTCCTGAAGGAAATCGGACTGAATGGGGAAATTCAGAAAGGGCCTTTCGGCAAGCCCTCTCTTCCGGGCTCCGGTTATTACTTCAATAAATCCGACTCGGGATCCTGCACCGCCTTTGCCCTCTCCGACGAGGGAGAGATCGGCCTGGACCTGCAGATGGTCCTGCCCTATAAGGAGCGCTACGACCGCCTGGCGGAACGCTTTTTCCGGCCGGAGGAAAGAAGCCTCCTTCTGTCCCTGGAGGGGCAGGCGCGGGCGGATTTCTTCTTCCGCCTCTGGACCGTCAAGGAGTCCTATATCAAGTTCACGGGGCGGGGCCTGGGAGAGGGCCTGGACACTTTCGCGGCAGATCTGTCCGCCGGAAGGATCCTGCCCGGAAAGGAAGGCGGCCCCTTTGCCGTATTCCGGATCCTGGAGGGACCCGCGGGCTATGCCATGTGCGTCTGCGCCTCTTCTCTTCCGGACCATATCGAGATCGTCCGCAGAGCATAAAGGGCCCGGACTTTGAAGCAGGGCGCTGTACCGGTTTGGTACAGCGCCCTGTCTCTTTTCAGAAAGGAATGTTTCCTGCGTATTACTTTCCTTCGGGGGTCTCCACATTCAGGTAGAGCTCGTCCAGCTGCCTGGGATCCACCACGTCGGGAGCGCCGCTCATCAGGTCGGCCGCGTCCTTGTTCTTGGGGAAGGCGATGACGTCGCGGATGCTGTCTGCCTTTGTCAGCAGCATGACCATGCGGTCCAGACCGTAGGCCAGTCCTGCGTGAGGGGGAACGCCGTACTTGAAGGCTGTCAGAAGGAAGCCGAACTTCTCTTCCGCTTCTTCCTTTGTCAGGCCGATGACCTGGAACATCTTCTCCTGGATATCGTTCTGGTGGATACGGACAGAGCCGCCGCCCAGTTCCACGCCGTTAAGGACGATGTCATAGGCCTTGGCCCGGACGCTGCCGGGATCTTCGTCGATACTGGGCCAGTCTTCTTCCATGGGCATGGTGAAGGGATGGTGCATGGCGACGAAACGGTTCTCGTCCTCGGACCACTCCAGCAGAGGGAATTCCACGACCCAGAGGAAGTTGAACCGATCATGGTCGATCAGGCCCAGGTCGTCGCCCAGCTTCAGACGGAGGGCGCCCAGCACGTTCCATACCAGAGGGGTCTTGTCGGAGGCGAAGAAGATCATGTCGCCCTTCTGGGCGCCGGTCCTCTCGACCATGGCGGTGATCTCTTCTTCCTTCATGAACTTTGCGAAGGAGCACTTGATGCCGTCTTCCTTTACGGCGATATAGGGAAGGCCCTTGGCGCCGTAGCCCTTGACCATCTCTGTATACTTGTCGATCTTCTTCCTGGCCATGCCGGCTTCGCCGGGAGCAACGATGGCGCGGACGGAGGATCCCTTTGCATTGGCCGCTTCACGGAAGGGAGGGAATTCGCAGGAAGCTGCGATGTCCGTCACATCCTTCAGGGTCATGCCGAAACGGGTATCGGGCTTGTCGGAGCCGTAGTTGTTCATGGCGTCGATCCATTTGATCCTGGGAAGAGGAAGCTGCACGTCCAGGCCGATGGCCTTCTTGCAGACGTACTGGATCAGTCTTTCGTTGGTCTCCATGACGTCCTCTTCGTTCACGAAGGAGAACTCCATGTCCAGCTGGGTGAACTCGGGCTGCCTGTCGGCACGCAGGTCCTCATCGCGGAAGCACTTGGCGATCTGGAAATATCTGTCATAGCCGGAAGCCATCAGCAGCTGCTTGAAGAGCTGGGGAGACTGGGGCAGGGCATAGAAGGTGCCGGGACGGACGCGGGAAGGGACCAGATAGTCTCTTGCGCCTTCGGGGGTGGACTTGCACAGGATGGGAGTCTCGATCTCCAGAAAGCCCTCAGCGGTCATGAACTCGCGGATGTAGCGGGTGATCTGGCTGCGGAGGATCAGTCTCTTCTGCAGGTCGGGACGGCGCAGATCCAGGCTGCGGTATTTGAGGCGCAGCTCTTCCCTGGTCTTGGAGTTTTCCTCGATGGCGAAGGGCGGTGTCTCGGACTCGGAAAGGATCCTGGTGTCCGTAACGCGGATCTCGATGTCTCCCGTGGGAATGTTCTTGTTGACGGCGCCGCTTCTGGTGGTGACGGTGCCTGTGGCCGCAACGACATATTCGGAACGCATGGAGGCTGCCTTTTCCATGTTTGCGCTGCCGCAGTCGGCTTCTTCATAGATCAGCTGGATGATGCCGCTTCTGTCTCTCAGGTCCACAAAGACGATGCCGCCCTTGTTTCTCTGCTTCTGGACCCAGCCCATCACAGTCACTGTCTGGCCGATGTTTTCGTTTGTCAGTTCCGCGCATCTGCATGTGCGCTTCAGGCCTTTCATTGATTCTGCCATAGTTTCTTCCTTTCCTTATGCGCACGCCGCCATCCCTGAAAGCAGGGATGGGGCGGATCATTTTTTTAATTCAGAGGATTGTTGTAGAATTCCACGAATTCCTCATAGCCTCTGTCCGTCAGCTGCTGCTTCTGGAACTTCTTGTTCTTGGCCATGCGGGCGATCAGGACCTGTCCGCCTTCCTCTCTGGCCTTCTGGGCCTGGAAGAGGACCTCTCTCATACGGTCCGCGGGCATGTTCTTTTCGATCAGGTAGGCTGTCTTTTTAGCGGCGCCGGGGATCTTGAAGCCCTGCTCCAGAAGGATCAGGATGATGCGCTCGAAGCCGATGGAGAAGCCGCAGGCGGGAACGTCCCGTCCCGTAAACTTGCCCACCATGCCGTCGTAGCGTCCGCCGCCTCCGCAGCTGATGCCCAGTTCGGGCATGGCGATCTCAAAGATGGTGCCGGTATAGTAGGACATGCCCCTGACGATGGTAGGGTCGAAGACCATGCGGAAGTCGGCGCTCTTTACGGCGTCCACGGATTCGATGACTTCCCTGAGGCCGGGAATGACATCGGGCCCGATGACGCCTGCAAGCTTCTCTTCCAGATAGGCAAGCTGGTCCTCTGCTTCCTCCAGGCCTTTGAAAAGGCCGATGTAGGCGTCGGTGCTTTCCTGTGAGAAGCCGCTCTCCGTCAGTTCCCTGGCCGCTCCGTCCATGCCGATCTTGTCCATCTTGTCCAGGATGATGAAGACCTCGTCGAAACGATCCTCCGGGAAACCGCTCCAGGCCGCCATGGCCTTTAAAAGGCGTCTCTCGTTGATGCGGATCTGGAAGTTCTTGAAGCCAAGCCTTCCAAGGGTGGTGGTGGTGGCCAGGATCAGTTCGATCTCCGCCAGGTTGGAGGGCTCGCCGATGATATCGATATCGCACTGCATGAACTGGCGGTAGCGTCCCTTCTGGGGACGGTCCGCTCTCCAGACGTTGCCCATCTGCAGGGCCTTGAAGGGAGCGGGCAGCTCATTGGCGTGGTTGGAATAATAACGGACCAGGGGAACGGTCAGATCGTAGCGGAGGCCTCCGTCCACCAGGTCGGCTTCGGACGCTGCCGTTTCCAGCTTTAATTTTTCTCCTCTCTTGAGAATCTTGAAGATCAGCTTTTCGTTGTCTCCACCCTGCTTGCTGGTCAGGTTCTGGATGCTTTCCACACAGGGAGTCTCGATAGACTGAAATCCGAACTCTGCATAGGTCTTTTTGATGACAGACTGGGCGTAGTCTCTGATTTCCATTTCTTCAGGCATAATGTCCTTCATGCCTGTAACAGGTTTCTTAATAAGTGCCATTTCGGTATATTTCCTCTCTGCCTTGGGCAATTTCACAACTATTCATTCTACATTTTTTATATTCCAATGTAAAGAATTAAAAAAGAAGCATGTGGTATAAGCCCGGGCAGTGAAGAAGAAAAAAGCATAAAGCAGAGGATGGCGCGGGGCTCTGCAGGAGATCCGCCGTCCCGTCAGATCCTCTCCTCCTTTCCCCTCTTTCTGATAAATCCTCCCTCTCTTTCCTCCGCCAGGTCCTGCAGGATAAGAAGCATCAGGGCAGGGCGCAGATTCTCCCCGGGGCCAGGGGACCTTCTCCCGCAGCGAAGAAGGATCTCCTCTTCCGTCATGGGCTTCTGATCCGAAAGGACGGAAAGGATAAGGCTCCTGACTTCGCCCGGATCCATTGCCCTTTCCTTTCTTTTCCCGGAGCTGTTATCCCCTGCCGGAATGCCGAAGAATCGCTCTGTCAGGTCTCCGGGCTCCAGGGCCATGGAGGCCCCCTGGGCGATCAGGCGGTTGCAGCCCTCCGAGAGAGGATCCGTGACCCGGCCCGGCAGGGCAAAGACCTCCTTTCCCTGGGCCAGGGCATAGTCCGTGGTGATCAGTGTCCCGGATCCTCCCCTGGCTTCGATCACCAGGATCAGGTCCGAGAGGCCCGAGATGATCCGGTTGCGGGGAGGGAAAAGGCCGGGCCTTGCGGGCGTCCCCGGCATATATTCGGAAAGGATCCCTCCCCTCCCGGAAAGAAGGTCATAAAGGTCCCGGTTCCCGGGAGGATAGCAGACGTCCGCTCCGGATCCCAGAACGGCAAAGGAGTCTCCTCCCGCCCGCAGGGCCGCCCTGCCGGCGGCTCCGTCCACCCCGAGAGCCATGCCGCTGATGACGCTTACGCCCTGCGATGCCAGGGCAGAGGCAAAGCGCCCTGCCTGGTCCAGGCCGTAGCGGTCGGCCCTTCTGGATCCTATGACGGCCGCAGAAGGCTTCTCCGGATCCGGCAGCCTCCCCTTATAATACAGGCCCAGGGGCATGTCGGGTATGGCGCGGAGCCTTTCCGGATACTCCGGGTCCTCCAGGGAAACAAAGGAAAGTCCCCTGGATAACAGGTCCCTCTCCGCCTCTTCCGGCCCCCTTCTTTTTGCTTTCTCAAGGATGCCTGCAGCCCTTGCAGCTCCCCTCTCTCCCAGGCCCGTCCGGGCCAGGTCCCTGAGATCTCTTTCTCCCATCTCATACAGCCGCCTTGCAAAGCCGCTGCCTTGCATGGCAGCTGCCAGTTCAAACAGGGAGGCTTCTCCCTGACCGGAAAGTTTCCGGAAGGCTCCGAAGAGCCGGAGCGCCGTTCCGCTTCCGATTCCCTCTGCCTGAGACAGCCAGAGGCCCCAGGGGTCGAAACGCTTTCTTCCTTTCATGTCTTTTCTCCTTCCGCCCCGCAGGGCACGCTAAAAAAGGAATGATCAGACCATTCCTTCTGAATAATTACCTGCATGGGGAAAAAAGGAAAAAAGACAGGAACGATCGTCCGTTCCTGCCTGCTATGTTACCATATGGCGCCCTGCATGTGCAGAAGGCAAAAAGGTTCGCTCCCGGAGGGAAAAGACAAGGAAAAAGAAAAGAGAAACAGGAAAGCCAGACATATGCCGGGCCGCCCGGGAGTATCCTTACCTGTCCAGGATATAGTCGGACATGACATAGTTGGCTATGTCCAGGCCCCTTTCCGTCAGAAAAAGCCTTCCTTTTTCCTCTGCCAGAAGGCCCTCTTCCAGGTGCTTTCCGGAAATCTTTCCGTAGATCTTTTCAAAGGATACTCCGAACCGCTCTTCAAACTCTGCCAGGCGGATCCCCTCTGTCATGCGAAGCCCCAGGAACATGAATTCCTCCATCCGGTCTTCCGAAGTCAGAAGGATCTTTTCCGGATGGAAATCCTCCCATCTGCGCGCCGCCAGATAGTCCTTCATGGATCTTACGCAGTCAAAGCGGCTCTCTCCAATGAGGGAGGAAGCGCCAAGCCCCAGTCCCAGATAGTCCCTGCAGGTCCAGTAGACGCAGTTGTGGCGGCAGGCAAAGCCTTCCCTTGCGTAGTTGGAGATTTCGTAGCGCTCATAGCCGTGGGATAAAAGGATCTCTCCGGTCTCGTGGTACATGCGCCTGTCCTCTTCCTCGTCCGGCAGGGGAGGCAGGTCCATGGAGGCAAAGGGAGTCCCCTCTTCTATAATCAGGCTGTAGGCGGAGATATGCTCCGGTCCCAGGCCGCAGGCTATTTCCAGGTTGCCTTGCCAGCTCTCCGGGCTCTGGCCCGGCAGGGCGCTCATAAGGTCCAGATTCAGGTTGTCAAAGCCCGCCCGCCTGGCTTCCTTAAAGATCCTCAGGGCGTCCTCCCCTCTGTGGATCCTGCCAAGCAATGCCAGTTCCCCGTCATGGAAAGACTGGACGCCGATGGAAAGGCGGTTTACGCCCAGCTTCCGAAAGCCCCTCAGCTTCTCAAGGTCCGCCGTTCCCGGATTGACCTCCATGCTGATCTCTGCGCCCTCTTCCAGGGAAAATCTGTCCTCCAGAGCCTCCATCAGGAAGGCCAGCTGGTCCTCCTCCATAAGGGAAGGGGTCCCTCCTCCGAAAAAGAGGGTCCTGACGGGTCTTTTTGCTATAAATTCGGGCACCAGAGAGATCTCTCTCTCCAGTGCCCCCAGATATGCCTCCCTGGCCGCAGAGTCCGCAGGGCCTGAGAGAAAATCGCAGTACCTGCATTTGCGGACGCAGAAAGGGAAATGAATATACAAGGAAAGGCTCTGATCCATGGCTCTCCCGTTCTCAGTTTCCGGAATCCAGCTTGAGGACATTCATGAAGGCCTCCTTGGGGATCTCCACGTTTCCTACCACCTGCATCCGGCGCTTGCCTTCTTTCTGTTTCTCGAGAAGCTTCTTCTTTCTGGAAATATCACCGCCGTAGCACTTGGCCAGGACGTCCTTGCGCAGCTGGCGGATGGTCTCTCTTGCAATGATCCTTCCGCCCACGGCGGCCTGGATGGGCACGTCGAAGAGCTGTCTGGGGATCTCGTCCTTTAAGCGCTCGCACATGCGGCGGCCTCTTTCATAAGCGCCGTCCGCGTGGACGATGAAGGAAAGGGCGTCCACGGGCTCCTTGTTGACCAGGATGTCCATGCGGACCAGCCTGGAAGTCTCATAGCCCTTGAGTTCGTAGTCAAAGGAGGCGTAGCCTCTGGACCTGGACTTGAGAGCGTCGAAGAAGTCATAGATGATCTCGTTCAGAGGCAGGTCATAATGAAGGACTGCCCTGGTCTGTTCGATGTATTCCGTAGAAATATAGACCCCTCTGCGTTCCTGACAGAGCTGCATGATGGGACCTATGAACTCGGTGGTGACCATGATCTCGGCGCTGACGATGGGCTCCTCCATGTGCTCGATCAGTGTCACGTCGGGCAGGTTGGAAGGGTTTGTCAGTTCGATCATGGTGCCGTCGGTCTTATAGACCTTGTAGACAACGCCCGGGGAGGTGGAGATCAGATCCAGGTCGTACTCTCTCTCCAGACGCTGCAGGATGACCTCCATGTGGAGGAGTCCCAGGAAGCCGCAGCGGAAGCCGAAGCCCAGAGCCAGAGAGGTCTCGGGCTCGAAGAAAAGGGAGGCGTCGTTGAGCTGGAGCTTTTCCAAGGCATCCCGAAGGTCCGGATACCTGGCGCTGTCCGCGGGATAAAGGCCGCAGTAGACCATGGGCTGGGGGGATTTGTAGCCCGGAAGGGGCTCGCTGCAGGGTCTTTCGTCTTCCGTTACGGTATCGCCCACTCTGGCGTCCCGGATATTTTTGATGGAGGCAGTAAAATAGCCTACCATGCCTGCCGAAAGCTCTTCGCAGGGGATGAACTGGCCGGGGCCGAAATAGCCCACTTCCACCACTTCCACCACGGCGCCGGTGGCCATCATGCGGACCCGGGACCCTCTGCGGATGACGCCGTCCCTGAGCCTTACGAACACGATGACGCCCTTGTAGGAATCATAGAGGGAGTCGAAGATCAGAGCCTTTAAGGGGGCCTCGGGATCTCCGTCCGGAGCCGGGATCTTTTCCACCACGGCTTCCAGCACGTCCTCAATGCCTATGCCCTGCTTGGCAGAGATCAGAGGAGCGTCCTCGGCCTCGATGCCGATCACGTCCTCGATCTCGGTCCTGACCGCATCCGGCATGGCGGAGGGCAGGTCGATCTTGTTGATGACAGGAAATACGTCCAGGTCCTGCTCCAGGGCCAGATAGACATTGGCCAGGGTCTGGGCCTGGATGCCCTGGGTGGCGTCCACCACCAGGATGGCTCCGTCACAGGCCGCCAGGGACCGGTTGACCTCATAGTTGAAGTCGACGTGGCCGGGGGTGTCGATCAGGTTGAAGGTATATTCCTTTCCGTTTCTGGCCTTGTAGATCAGACGGACTGCCTGGGATTTGATCGTAATGCCGCGTTCCCTTTCCAGATCCATGTTGTCGAGGACCTGATCCTGCATTTCCCTGCTGGTCAGAAGGCCCGTCTTCTCGATCATCCTGTCCGCCAGGGTGGACTTGCCATGGTCTATGTGGGCTACGATACAGAAATTACGAATGCATTCCTGGTTTCTATCTGTCATAAAAAACTCACTTTCAATCAGCTGTTCTCGTTGATGAAGATGGAAATACGGCTCTGAATGATATCCGCCACTTCCCTGGAGGACTTTTCTCCGTTCCAGTAGGATTCGGCTTCTTCGATCACGATGTCCATGACTTCATAGTTGGTATAGGCGGTGTGGTCCGCGCTCTTTAAAACGTCCACCAGCTTCTGGGCCTCTTTCTTCTTGAGAGGGACCAGTTCCACATCCACGCCGTCGACGGTCACCAGAGGATTCTCGGGCTGCTCCAGTCCGAACTCGTCCGTGTAGTACTGCTGCTCCGTGGAGGCCTTGGCCATGCCTTCCAGAGCGGTCACGGATACGGGGAAGGCCGTGGACATTTCGCTGCTGCAGATGGTCTCCTGGTACTCGTCCGTCAGGAAGCTGCGGATGAACTGCCATGCGCCCTCTTTTTCGGAGGATGTGGCCGACATGCAGATCCTGAGCTCGGGATATACGGCAGCCGTGCTCTTTGCGGCGGAGGGGAATCCCGTTACGGATACGTCGGTCCCGAAGGTAGCCTGAATGGCTTCCTTATAGGAATCGAAGCTGTAGAGATAGGACATGGCCAGCAGGGCCCTGTCATCCCTGTAGTAGGACTCATAGGCGCCGTAGTCTTCTTCCGTCTCCTCGGAATAGTCCGCCGGCAGCTTGTTGGTAAACTCCAGAAGATTGATGAAATCATCGGAGTCGAAGCGGCACTTGCCGCTGGAGAGGTCGATGAACTCGCTGCCGTTCAGCATCATGGCATTGTAGAGGATGGCATTTCTGAGCTCGAAGGTAAAGATGTTCTTGTATTCGATGCCCTTCTGGTCGGCCAGTCTGATCAGCTGGGTCAGATCGATGCCGTCCCCGATATACTCTTCCTTGCCCAGCATGGCGGCCAGGGTGAAGGAAGGGGAAAGGACATAGAGTCCGCCCCAGGGATTGACTGCTTCAAAGATGTTGGTCAGGTATTCCTTGCCGGACAGCTCCGGATCCTTCTCAAGATAGGGGGCCATATCCTCAAAGATGCCTTTGCTGATATAGTTCTCCGGGAACATATCTCCCGACAGGATCACGATATCCGGAACGTTGCCGGAAACGATGTCCGTGTTGAACTGGGCCGCGCCCTGAGAGGTGGAAGCGTAATCCATGCTGGAAACATCGTCGAACTTGGAATAGTCATTGACGATGATCTTGTATTCTTCGTTGGTCTTGTTGAAGTTGATGATCTCCCTGCGGGCATTGGCGTCCATGTAGTAGCAGGACAGCTTCAGTTCTTTCCTCTCCTTGAGGGTAGAGGAATCCACAGGAGTCAGGATATGGAGCTTCTGCAGGCCGGTGGCGGCTTCCATGACCATGACGGCGATCTTTCCGTCTTCCATTTCCGCCATGGACACCACGAAGTTGACATCCATTTCGGAGCCGATGAAGTTGACGATCTCCGTCATGCCGTTGTCACCGAAATTATAGGAGTAGATGCCGTTGGAATCTGTCAGCAGAAGATCGGAATTCCTGCCGGGGAACATACTGAAGTTGTAATCGATGCGGATATCGGGACTGACTTCCGGCTCGGATGCCTCACCGGTTCCGGCATCGATCAGGCTGTACCTGTAGCCTTCGCCGTTGTTGTAGATCAGAAGGAGATTTCCGTCTGCCATGATGTGCATCTGGCACTCGGCCATATCCTCCGACCCTTCCAGGGTCCCCAGCAGATCGCCGTTTTTGGGATCGTAGTTGAGAATGCCCTGTGAGGTGGAAACGTACAGGCCGGCCTGACCGGAATAGACAAGGCCGTAGACGGCGGGATAGGAATATTCGCTGTCATCGTCTTCAAATTCGATATCCGAGGACCAGACAGTCTTGCCCGTATCGTCCGTTTTGACCAGGGAGAAGGACTCTTCCGCATCGAAGAAGAGATCATTTTCTTCCTCTTCCGTCAGCTCCTCGTCTCCTTCTTCCGTATCGCTCATAGTCTGCTTGATGAAGTAGACGCCGCCTTCCCCGTCCATGGCATAATTGCTGTAATAGGTATTGAAGCCGTCATATACCAGTTCCAGAGGGGTGATCTTCATATCCGACCCGTCGCTCTTGAAGCTGCACAGGAAATCCACCTGGCCGCCGTTCTCAAGGTCGTAGTAGAAACCGTAGCCCCGGATCTCGTCTCCGAAAGCCTCCATATAGGAGATCTCGTAAACCAGGTCCTGGTCGTCAAGCTCGTCGATCCTGATCTCGCTGTCAGTATATACGATCTTTCCGGAGGCTACCGCCGTGCTCATCTCGGAAGAGGAAGAAGGAGCCGCATCGGACGATCCCCCGCCTTCTCCGTTCTGTCCGCCGCCGCAGCCGGCCAGGGACAGAGCCATGACGCCCGCCAGGAGCAGGCTGATCACTTTTTTCTTATTTTTCATTTTCGTAACCTTTCTCGTGTTCCGACGTGTTTACGCTGCCTTCTGTATCATCGGCGGGAGCCTGAGCATCCTCCGCCGCATCCCACTGATCTTCAGGGTCCGGTTCCTCATCTTCATCGTAAAAATCAAAGCTGTCGCTGTCCGGATCGTCAAGATCACTGAAGTCAAAATCCGGGTCCGTCTCATCCGCGGAGATCCTTTGAGCCTTGTCTCCGCTCATGGCGGCGATCCTTGCCTTCTCGGCCTGTCTGTCATAGAACCAGTCGGAGGCCTTTTTCGCCAGAGAGCCGGTATTCCACTTTTTATTTCTGTACCAGGTGACGATCAGTATCACCAGGACCAGAGCCGCAGCAAAGAGGCAGAGACAGTAGGCCATAAAGACCAGGGAAAGAATATTCTCCCAGGCTCTGGCCCTGTTCTCCCAGAAGGGGAAGGAAATCCCCGTCGTCTGCATGCCCCGGGAGGTAAAGTCCAGGAAAAGGTCCAGCAGGGCGCCGTCTCTGTATCTGGCGGTATTGTCCACCATAACCATGCCGGAGGGGGAACCGGCCGCCTCCTTCATGATCCCCAGGGCATAGCCCTCCACGGGATTGGGCAGGACCGTTTCCAGGCAGGTGATGCCGCCCCCTGCCTCTTCGGAGGAAGCTTCGGCCATGTCCCCGTTCGGGGAAACATCCGCCCCGGTCTCTGACAGGCTTTCCTCTTCCCTGACCGCGCTGGTCTCGGAATAGGCGGCTGTCACAAAGCCTCCGGTGCTGTACCGGGCAAGGGAATCAAAGGAAATATAGACCATGGATCTGGCGCAGCCCGCCTTCCTGGTCAGAGAATCGTTCTCCCGCAGGTATACACCGGAAATATAGTGGGGAACGCCGTTTATGTCCAGGGACTTTCCCACACAGTCCGGAGATCCGAACACGGACCAGGCCGTTTCCTCATCGATGAGGATCCTGTCGTGCATCAGGTCTTCTCCGGAAAAATAGGATCCGGTCAGGAGCCTTACGGGATGGAAAAGGAAATAGTCTCCTCCCGCTCCCACCGCGTTCACGGTAAAGGTCCTGTCCTTTCCGGTGATCTCCACCTGTCCCAGGCCGCTGTAGCCCAGGGCAAAAAGTCTGGCAGTCTCCGGAACGCCCAGGGTCTCCTGAGATATCGATCTGTTTTTCAGGATCTCCTCCAGCTGGTACTGCAGCTCCGGGATATCCTCTTCCTTAAGAGCCTGGCCGCTGCCGTAGAAGCAGCTGATCTGGGCAGCGCCGCCGCTCAGTCCCCAGCGTTCTCCTTCTCTCTGGTCATAAAGAGACGCTGCAAAACGGCCCTTCAGAAGGCTGATGATGGCTGCCAGCAGAAGAAAGAACAGGCCTGTTCCGGCCAGGATGGCAGTCCGCCGGGAACGTTTCCCGGAGACTTTTGCTTTATCAGACATCTGCATCCTCCGCAAGCCTTACCTGCTCGCCGGCAGACACCGGCTTTGTGGCATTGGTGATCACATATTCATATCCCAGCAGAATGGCCGAGATGGCAGACACGCTTTCGTCCGAGGCCAGAACGTCCACGTTGACCCTGGAAGCCACATAGCGGTTGCCCAGGGGGGACTGTTTGCTCTCCACGATCAGGATGAACTTGCCCTGATTGTCCTCGTGGATGGCCGAATTGGGGACGATATAGTCATAGTAGACGGAATTCTGAGGCACAGTCAGGCCTATGTTGTCTCCCGCTTCCACCTCGGGGCAGACCACGGAAAAGACCAGGATCCTGTTGTCCTTGTTTTCGGGATCCCTGTTGATGGCCTCCAGCCTTGCGCTGAAATCTTCGTAATACCAGGCGTTCTGGGCCTCTGCGGCCGTTCCGGTCTTAAGGTTGGCCGCCTGTTCCTTGGATACGGAAAAATGGACGGTCATGGCCGAGCCCTCGGGCTGGATCACGGCCGCTTCCGCGTCGGGAGAGGTCTCGTCTCCGGCGCTGTAGGACAGGGAAACGATCCTGCCGGCAATGGGAGAAGTGACCTTGGTCCTGGTATCCTTCTTCTGAAGGGATTCAACCTGGGCCCTGACCTCCTGGATCTCGTCATATTTGGCATGAAGGTCGATCTCGGCGCTGATGGATTCGATCAGCTGATCTCTCTCCGCCGTAATGCTTTCCACGGAGGCTTCCCACTGGGAAAGGGCGGCTTCCGCGTCGGCCCTGGCCTTCTGGGCCTTTTTGCCGTTTCCGGTAATGCCGTTGACTTTGTTCTTGGCGGAGGCCACACTGGCCTGGGCGCTGGAAAGACGGCCGTTCACGCCGGACATCTGGGACTGCATGGTGTCGGTGCTGCGCCAGTTGCCCTGACGGATCCGGGAAATATCCGCGTCGGAAAGGGCGCCGGAGAACATATCCTTCTCATACTCCGTCTCCAGAGAGGCCAGATTCTTTTTGGCCTCCTCCAGCTCGGCGGAGGAAGTCTTCTTCAGGCGGTAGATCATATCTCCCTCGGCTACGGTATCTCCCACCTTGACATTCACCAGTCGGACGGTCCGGTTGCCCTTGATCATCAGCTTGTAGGGATTGGTGACCTCGGCCTGGCCCGCTCCCCTGACCTTGGGGGTGATCTCGCCGGATGTCACATACTGGACGGAGACCTGAGACAGGGAATGGTTCATGATGGTGTTGGAGAAAAAGGTAAGGATCAGCATGATCACCAGGAAAACGATGATGGCGGTTTTGATCCGGTCCTTTCTGGTAGCCTTCTTTTTATCGGAGGCCTCTTCCACTTCCGTTATATAGCCCTTATTATCTTCTATCTGATACATACGCGGAAAACTCCTTTTGTTAATGTTGCTTATTCGGAAACGGCCCTATTCCTTGATGCCGCCCTGATAGGTGATGCCCTCGATCAGGTATTCCTCTCCGTAGAGGAAAATGAGCAGGGGCAGGATCATATAGATCACCGCCACCGCGAAAGCCAGGGAGATCTCTCCGGAGTTGATCTCCGAGAGGAAAACGGACAGGGGATGCATCTCCTGATCCGACAGAAGGATCAGGGGCTGCTCCACCATGTTCCAGTAGTCGATAAAGATCAGGATAGCAATGGAGGCCAGGCCGCTGCGGCACAGGGGCATGCAGATCTTTGTGAAGATCTGCCATTCATCCGCCCCGTCGATCTCTGCCGCCTCATAGATGGATCTGGGGATCCTTTTCATATATTTGGTCAGCATGTAGACGGCGAAGGGAGAAAAGATCCCCGGCAGCCAGATGGCCCACCTGGTGTTCAGGATATGCATCCAGGAGGCGACCAGGTAGTTGGGCACCAGGGTGACCTGGTAGGGCATCAGCATGATAATGATGTAGCTGAAAAACAGGGCAGCCTTCTTCTTTCCGCTGTATCTGGCAAACCCGTAGGCGGCCAGGGAGGCCACCGCCAGCTGGAAGACCACGATGGGGACCACGTAAAAGACCGAGTTCCAGAACTTGATCAGGTATGCGGGGCTTCTGAAAAGCACCGTCACATACTGGCGGAAGGTCACCATGTCCGGCAGGAACTTCAGATTCACCTTCCGGGCTATGAACATTTTTCCGCCGTTTTCCGTGGTGGCAAATACCTGCCCGTAATTGGCGCTGATCTCCGAGGGGGACATAAAGGAATTTGTAAAGGTCAGGAGGATGGGCATGAGAAAAAGGAAGGCGAACACGGAGGCGATCAGGGTCTTTATGATGATCCCCGTCCATACCCTGCGCATCTTTTTCCTGTGCAGGGCCTGGGCTTCCACGGACTGCGCCATCCTTATGATCCGCACTTTTTCCTCTCTGCCCGGATCCGGCAGGGGGGCGCCTTCTCCTCTGCCTTCCTGTTGGTTCCAATGACTATTCATAAATCAGTACTCCAGATCTCTGCTGATCCTGTTCTCGGCTATGAACATAACGGCAATGATGGCGATCATGATCAGCGACATCAGGATAGCGGCCGCCGAAAGCTTCTGGTAGTCGAGGGAATTAAAAGTGTTGTTCATGAAATGCTGCAGCATGTACAGCGTATCATAGGGATAATTCCCGGTCATCAGATAGATCTCCCGGAAGACCTTGAAGGAATTAATGGTGGACATAATGGTCACGAAGACGATGGTGGAGGACAGATAGCGCAGCTTGATCCGCAGGAAGATCTGCAGGGAGGACGCGCTCTCCAGTCTGGCCACCTCCAGGATGTCCCTGGGAATGCTGGCAAGGCCCGCCATGAAAAGGATCATGTTGTAGCCCAGGTTCTTCCACTGGAAAAGGCTGGCGATCACGATGGGGGCCTGGGGGGATTTCATCCAGTCAATGGGCGCCATGCCGAAGACGGCGGTCAGGTCATTGACCAGGCCGTGGTAGTGGAAAAGCACCTCCCAGATCAGGATGACCGAAGCCACCGGCACCATCATGGGGGTCAGGAAAATGGTCCTGAAGGTGCTTCTGAAGGGGATCCGGCTGTCCATCATGACCGCCAGGGCCAGGGAAAGGACCACCGCCAGGGGCACCGAAATAAAGGAAAAGATCAGTGTATTTCCCGCTGCCAGCTGAAAGGCCGAATTCCCCGCCACCCGTATGAAGTTGGTCAGGCCTACGAAATGGTGCTGGATGGGGTTATTGACAAAGGAGTAGTAAATCACGACCAGAAAAGGGATAAAGAAAAACAGACAGACACCAATCAGGGAAGGCAGGATAAAGAGCCAGGAGATCCGGCTGTGCCTGCTGGTATGATAGCCGCTCTCCGAACTGTCTTCGAAAAAGGCACCGATCCGGGAAAGGATCAGCATGGCCGCTTCCCTGAAGGACTTTCCCCTGAACTCCTCTTTCAGATGTCCGGCCCCTTCTTTGAGGGCCGCCGCCTTCTTTTTCAAGTCCGGTAACTTTATGAATTTGTAATCCTTTCCGCTGCCGGAAAAAAAGTCCTTCAGTCTGCCGCTCATCTTTCTTCCTTCGGGTCCCACAGGAAACCGGGCCCTGATATCATGATAGCATACGGGGCATGCCGGAAAACGGCAGGACTCCTAACAATTCCTGCGCCCCGTCTTAAGAAAATATATCTTAAATATTATATCATATCGTGTCAAATGAGAAGTCTTACTGCGGATTCTGAAGCTCTGAGGACGGTTTTTTATCTGATCCGGAATTAAAATTCCAAATTCCACCTCTGCAAAAGGAAAAGTGGAATTTAATCATGCAGCAGCTCAAGCGGAACCTGGTCATACAGCTAAAGCAACATGGTCGAGATATGAGAGCTTCGGCAATTCTCAAAAATGTTTTATCTGGTTTTTTCTCCGGTTTTCCCTTCCCCCGGCCTCTGCCGGCGATAAAAAAAGCTCCCCGGGGCGCTTAGCCCGCCGGAGAGCGGGAAAACGCCCGGGGGAGCGGGCTGTCGTACCTGCCCGGGAGGCATTCTCCTCCCGGCAGGCTTCTCTTATGAATCTGCCTGTCAGAATTCTTCCTTGACGGTCTTTAAGGTAATATAGGTCCTGGTGCTGCTGACCCCGTGGATGCTCTTGATCCGCTTGTGGATTCCTTCCAGGTCATCCGAATCCTGGGCGTAGATCTTTAAAATGAAATCGAAGTCCCCCGTCATGTAGTAGCAGGATACGATCTCCGGCATGGAATTGATCAGACCCGTAAAACTGTCATAATACTTGGGATGCTCCAGGGACACTTCCATCACGGCCAGCATTCCCATGCCCAGCATCTTTTTGTTGGTCACCACCGTATAACCCCTGATCACGCCCTGGGTCTCCATCTTGTGGATCCTCTCCAGGACAGCGGATACGGACAGATTGATCTTTCGGCTGATGGCGGAAGCCTTTTCCCTGCTGTTATGCCTGAGACATTCCAGAATCTCGTAATCAAGTTTATCCATATTACTTCATCTCCTTTGTGCTGCGGGGATCACTGTCTCTCCCGGAAAAAAAGGCACCATCCCCCCTGGGATGACGCCTTTGTCATTTTTCTTGCTATCTGTAATTTAAGATAAATAATATCGTTTTTCCGAAGCTTGTCAAGAGATTTTTCTGCCATATCTCTTTCTGGTGACAAAAGCCATAAAATCCGGCCCGGAAAATACGATATTTATGGCTCCCCATCCCGTCAGATCTGCTCCAGAATATAGTTCTTCACTTTGTCCAGGCGGCTCTCCTTCCAGAGGCCCTCCCCGGCCTTCTGGGCCAGAGGATAGACAAGGGTGAAATCCAGGGCTTCCCCGGGCACCCTGCCGCTGCGCATGGGCTGGAAGAAGTGCTCCTTCCAGGCTTCCTCGTCCATGTTTTCGAACTCGGCAGGCTTCAGATACTTCTGCTGGCGCTTGGTGGCGGAAATAAACATCCGGGCCGCCAGGGGAGAAAGCTTCCTGTATTCCTCCTCGGGGACGTTCTCGAAGATGTCCGGAAGATCTCCCGCCACGACATGCTCCTTTTTCCGGTCGATCCGCAGTCCCATGGCCCGGAAGGCGAAATGGCCGCCGGTAAAGACCAGCTTCAAAAGGATCCCCTTTTCCGTGTTGAACTGGGCCCTCTGGTAGTCCGTGTCAAAAATGAAATTGCCCAGGGAATAAAAGATGGCTTTGTCCCCCACCAGCTCATAGTTCATGGGCACATGGGGATGGTGGCAGACCACGACATCGGCCCCCATGTCCAGGTAGGCCAGATAGCGGTCTCTGACATAGGGAGAGGGAAGCGATGTGAATTCCTCTCCTCCGTGGCAGATCACCACGCACCAGCGGCATTTTTCCTTTATTTCCCCGATCTTTTCCCGGATCAGATCCATCTCATTCCAGAGCAGGCAGCCGCCCAGGTCCTCTCCCGCCGGCTTGCAGCCCCTGCGGTAGCCCACGGCGATCATGCCGATGCCGCCGGCCCTGTCAAAGTAAAGAGGCCGGGAGGCTGCTTCCAGGTTCATGCCGGCGCCCACGGTCATGGCGCCGAACTTTTCCGCCTCCCTCAGGGTGTCCTGAAGGCCCTTCTGGCCCGCATCCATGATGTGGTTGTTGTTGATGTTCCAGATGTCGGCATGCATCTTTTTCAGGACCCCCGTGATGGCGGGGTCCATGGTATGCATCAGGCTCAGATTGCTGCCGGGAAGAAGCTGCTTGTCCGCGGCGGAAAGGGGGCCTTCAATGTTGGCGCAGACATGGTCACAGCCTTTAAGGAAATCCAGGATCTCCGGCGCGATCAGGTCCGGGTCCTCCCACTTTCCGTCCATGTATTTGTCAAAGCCTATGTCGCCGGTAAAGGCAAAGGAGAGGGATTCTCCCCTGACCAGCTCCTTGAAGGTGTCTCCCCTGTCCTCAAAGTTCCTGAAATAGCCGTAGGAGGCCGCCGCCGGAGAAAGCAGACAGGCCATGCCCGCGGGCGTGACCTTTTCCGCCAGTTCCACGGCTTCGTAAAGGTCTTTGCAGAGCAGGCAGCAGTCCAGGTCCGATACGGACCGGTAGATCCTCTCTCCGGTCTCGTAGCAGAGGATATATTTATAGTTCTGATTCTCCCGCATAAAGTCTGTCAGAAGATCGTAATGGATGCCTCTGTCCATGCCCCCTATGATGACGGAGCCCGCATTGGGGACGCTGCGCAGGGCCTGGATGGCCGCTTCGGGGATGGTGGAGATGGAATCGTTGTAATAATCCACTCCGCCCTTTGTAGTCACATACTCCAGACGGTGGGAAAGTCCCCTGAAGGAGGCCATGGCCTTTCTGACCTCTTCGGGATCGCAGCCAAAGACCTCCGTGCAGATGTCATAGACGAACCTGGCGTTGTACTGGTTGTGGCTGCCCCGGATCTGGAGATCGTAGCTGCGGGGATCTTCATAGGAGATCTCCTTCTTCCGGGCCCTGGTCGTAAATGCGGGCACCGTGTCGCCGCAGTAGAAATAGTCCTCTTCCGTCTGGAAAAGGGTGATGTTCTTCTTGGCAGCGAAATACTTTTCAAAGGTCCCGTAATAATCCAGATGCTCCTCATAGAGGTTCAGGAATACGGCCGTATGGGGCGATACCGTGACAGTGGAGAGCTGGTGGCAGGACATCTCGAAGACGATTACGCTGTTATCGTCGATCTCGCCGTAATAATCCAGGCAGGGATAGCCGATGTTGCCCACCAGAAAGGCCTTTCTGCCGGAGCAGGCGGCAAGGACGGTATAGAGGAGGGAGGAAGTGGTGCTCTTTCCCTTGGTGCCCGTAACCCCCACGGTCCTGTCCCTGAACTCCTCCAGGAAAAGCTGGGTCTGGGAGGTATACTTTTCGCCAAGGCCCTCTGCCTTGATGCCGGGGCTCTTGATGATATAGTCCCAGTCCTCCTCACGGATCCCCTCTTTTTTTCCCTCAAATACGGAAAGGGCCTCTGCCTGGCAGAACTGTCTGATAAAGCGCTCCGTGGACTTTCCTTCTCTGCCGTAGCCCCAGATCAGTATCCTCTTTCCCTTCAGTTTTTCAGTGATCTTCATCTTCTGTCCCTTCTTCCGAGCATAGTAAATTCCTGCAGCACAGGAAAATGAATCCCGTGCTGCAGGAACTGCATCTGAATGTTCTTATTCTTTCTTTTCCCCGGCGTCCTCAGACCACGGATCTTCTTCCGGATCCGCGTATTCGGGATCTGTTTCTTCCGTTTCCGGTCCGCTCCCGGTCTCTTCGGGTTCCTCACAGGCTTCGGGCCCCCGGCCCTCATCCCCTTCCTCTTCCCTTTCGGGCTGAGGCAGGCCTCCGTCGGTCTCCTCCAGAAACTGGACATATTCCTCGGTCCACCTGGATTCCAGGGGCTCTGCGGGCGCCGCGTCTTCCAGGCTCACGCTCTCAGGGCTTTCCGGGGCCGGCACGGGAGTCTCCTCTTTGGCCGGTGCTTCGGGGGTCTCTTCGGCCGCCGCAGTCTCTTCCCTGCGGAAAAGATTTTTTATTTTCTTTCTGATCTTTGCGAAAATACTGTCTTCCATACATTCCCCTCACTCAGGATCTGCTGTGCGGATATGGATTCTCTCTGACAGTATTTTACTAGATGTCTTCTCTTTCTTCCAGTATTTCCTTACCTGTTTGTTCAGGGTTTTACGGAAGCAGGCATTTTGGTCAGGATGCCCTTTTCGTTCCTGTACTGCTTGGGAACGTAATCGCTTTTGATCCTGTAGATCTTTCTGATCTTGTAGCCGTAGTAGGAGAAGGATGTCTTCATGGGATGCAGGAAGGTGTCGAAAACAGCCTTTCTGGGATCGGAATGCCTGATCGTGGGATCGGCATGCCAGCCGCCGGAGCCGTGGCCCGTATCAAAGGTGGTGGTGAAATCGTAGTTGACGAATTCGTGGCCTATGGCCTTGCCGTTCTCATAGCGCACGCCCATGAAGATATCGCCCTTCCTGATCTTTCCCGCTTCGTAAAGCTGCTGGAAGGTGCTGGCTTCATTGATGCTGATGACCGTGCAGAAGGAAGTCCTGCTGGTCTCGCCGAAATCCAGCATGATCCAGTGAGGGCCGCTGCTGCAGCAGCTGGACCGGTAGGGCTCATAGTTGACGATCCTGTCGAACTGCCACATGAAGTTGCTGATGCCGCCGCCCACGGAGTACTGCCACTTCTTGCCCTGCTTCTTGAGGGCCTGCATGGCGGCCTCGTAATAGTTGATATTGCTCTGAAGGACCTGTACGCCGAAGGGAAGGCTGGTATCTACCTTTCCGTAAAGCTTGATGCCGTGGGTGGAGGTATAGACTACGGGGACCGTAATGCCGTCATGGGTCGTGGTGGTTCCCGTGTCGACCGGCTTCTTTTCATCCACGGTCTTCTTGTCATCCTCGGCTGAGGGCTTTTCGGTGCTGGCGGTGGTCTTGAGCCTGCCGCTGCTGTCAAAGGTATAGGATTTCTTGTCGATGGTCACGGTTCCTGTGGCCGCCTGGCCTGCCTTGAAGCTGCCCTGGTCCGAAGGGTAGAAGTAGTACTTGTTCCCGGAGACGGTCTGCCAGCCCTTCTGCATCCTGCCCTTGGCGTCCAGATAGTATACGCCGCCGCTGTAGGTGATCAGGCCGGTCTGTCTGACGCCTTCTGCGTTGAAGTAGTAAATGTTGTCGCCCAGCTTGTTCCAGCCTGTGGCCGCCGCAAGACTCTTCTTGTAAAAGTAGTAGGTCTTTCCGCCGATGGTCTGCCATCTGGTCTGCAGGACGCCTTTGCTGTCCGCATAGTAATACTTGCCGTCATATTTGACCAGGCCTGTCTGCAGAACGCCGTTCTGATCGAACATATAGGCGATCTTGTCCACCTTGGCAGGTCCTTTGGCTGCCGCGCAGATCTTCCTGTCGCCGCTGGTCTTGCCGAAGAAATAGTATTTCTTTCCGTTCAGGGTGACCCACTTTCTGCACAGGACGCCCTTGCTGTCGGCACAGTAGATGCTGCCGCCGTCCTGGATCAGGCCGTTCGTCTGCAGGACGCCGTCTTTATTAAAGAAGTAGTACTTGCTGCCGATTTTGACCTTGCCGACGGCCATCTCATACTTTTTATGGCCGCCCGCCTTGGAGGTCCAGAAATAGTACTTCTTTCCGCCGATGGTCTGCCAGCCTGTGGCGCGGCCGCCCTTGCTCAGGAAAAAGTAGGCAACGCCGTCCACCGTGCTTTTGCCGGTATAAAGAACGCCCTTGGCATCGAAGCAGTACTCCTTGCCGCCGATGGTCTGCCAGCCTGTGGCAGCCTCTTTCTTCTTATGTCCTTTGGCTGTGGAAGGCCAGAAATAGTATTTTTTCCCGCCGATGGTCTGCCAGCCTGTGGCGCCTGTGGAATATATCTTGCCCTTTACGGTCTTGATCCCTGCTGCCTGGCTCTGCCGGACGGCAGTTTCTGCAGCCGCAAACCCTGCTGCGGAAACGGGCGCAGGGACAGCCATGCTGAGAACAAGCATCATGATCAGAGTTCCAAAAAACTTTTTAGACTTCATACGATCCTCTCGGAAAAACGAATGGCCTCCGCAAAAAAGGGAGCCGTTGACTGTAAACTGACTTAATCATACACCAGATTTTAATAATCGTCAAATATTTGTAACAATTTCGTCAAAATTTACAAGTTCTTTACCGGGAACGCTGATTTTTTACAGTAAATGTCCGGTCATGGCGATCAGCATGGCCGCCGTATCGGCGAGACTGTTGCCCGAATCCATGGCGCACTTCTGCAGGTAGCGGTGGGCTTCGGGCTCCGTCATGCGGTTGCGCTCCATCAAAAGGGCCTTGGCCTCTTCAATGGTCCGCCGCTCCTTTTCGGAGCGGACTTTCTTTCCTTTTCTGAAGCCGGGCCGTCTCCTCTCCAGGCCGTTCAGCATGATCTCCAGGGTGGAAAGAAGGTCCGGCACCCTCAGGGGCAGAGGAAGGCAGATCGTCCCCCGGGGCAGGTCCGCCTCTTCGATCCTCTGGGGAGACGCCACAAGAAGGATCTGATAGCCGGGAGGCAGGTCTTCGGCCAGCTGCATGCAGTTCATGTCCGGGAGTCTGAAGCCGCAGATCACAATGCCGCCCTCTCCGTCGGATTCGGACAGGACTCTCGCGCCGGTGGTGCAGGCAGCTGCCACGCTGTACCCGCTGCGCATCAGTATGCTTTTTATTTTCTTAGAGTCTTCGGCCCGTCCGAAGGCAACAATGATTTTCTGCATGGTTCTTTTCTGCCGGTCTTTAATACATGCTCAGATACTGGTCGATCTCCCACTGGGAGACCGTGGATCTGTATTCCTTCCATTCCCTGCGTTTGGCCTTGAGATAGGAGAACCAGGTCTCCCGTCCCAGGGTATCCCGGATAAAGTCGTCCCCTTCGTAGGCGACGATGGCTTCTCCCATGGTCCTGGGAAGCCGGTCTATGTTCATCTCCACCAGCTGGCGGGAGGAAAGTCTGAAGAGATTGATCTCCGTTTCCTCCGGAAGGGCAAGGCCCTTTTCCACTCCATCCATGCCGGCGGCAATGCAGAGGGCCAGGGTCAGGTAGGGATTGCAGGTGCAGTCCGGATTCCTCAGTTCCAGGCACATCCGGCCCTTTCTTGCGTCCATGTGGATCAGGGCCGACCGGTTGGACCTTCCGGAGGACCAGGAAATATCCACCGGAGCGTCATAGCCCCTGACCAGCCGCTTATAGGAGTTGACCAGGGGATTGGTCACCAGGCTCATGGCCTTGGCGTGTTCCAGGACCCCTGCCAGGAAGCGGCGGCCTGTTTCCGACATGCCCCCGGGGGCGGAAGGATCCGCGAAGGCATCCCGGCCCTCCGGATCGAAAGCCTTGAGGATGATGTGCATTCCGGATCCGTACTGGCCGGAAACGGGCTTGGGCATAAAGGTAGCGTGGAGGCCGTGCTTTTTGGCCACTGTCTTGACGGCCATCTTGTAGGTCAGGATCTGATCCGCCGCCCTGTCCGGTCTGTCTCCCACGAAATCGATCTCATGCTGGGCGGGGGCCATCTCGTGATGGGAGGAGGTGATCTGGAAGCCCATGTCCTGCAGGTTCTGAATGATCTCTCTTCTGACGTTCTCTCCCAGGTCCGCCGGGGCCACGTCCAGATATCCCGCCTGCTCATGGGTCAGGGTCGTGGGCCTTCCGAAGTCGTCCAGGTGGAAAAGACAGAATTCCAGCTCCGGGTCCGCCTCGAAGGTCAGGCCCTTTGCCGCTGCGTCTTTCAGGACCCTCTCCAGGATCTGTCTGGAATCGCTGCAGTAGGGCTCCCTGTCCTCCGTATAGAGATTGCAGAAGAGTCTGGCCACCTTGCCGTGCTGGGGACGCCAGGGAAAGATCTCAAAGGTATCCAGGTCCGGATAAAGGTAGAGGTCTCCGCTTCCGGAAGAGGCAAAGCCGCTGATCCCGGCAGCCTCCACGGAAAACTCGTTGTCAAGGGCTTCCTCCAGATGGTCCGCCGTGACGGCAATGTTCTTGCATCTGCCGAAAATATCAATGAACTGAAGGCGGATAAATTCCACGTCCTCCTCTTCCACCAGCCTGAAAATATCATCTTTGGTAAGTCTGCTCATACTCTCTCCTTTTTGTTTTTGTTCTTCCTACGTAAAAGGCAGGGACAGACTGACCCCCGGGTCAGGCCTCCCTGCCTGCAGCAGCTGATATATTTTTATGAATGAAGTGTATTCGAAAAAGTCCCGTAAGTCAAGAAAGAGGCTTCGGTCCGGAATGATTTTCCGGCGCCGCAGCCCCTGCTGGTGATTTTACTTCGTATAGGTTACCGCCGCGTTTTTGAACTTCGCGTTTCCGCTGTCGATGGTGATGCTTTTGAATGCAGTGGCAGTGCCCCTGAAGATGACGGACGAAAGGACGCTGCAGCTCTCAAACGCGCAGGATCCGATCCTGGTGACTGAGGACGTAAGGGAAACGGTCCTGAGCCTGGAGCACTGGTTGAAGCAGTAGGCGGGGATCTCTGTCAGAGAGCCGGGCAGGGTCACCTTTTCGAGGCCCGTGCAGTTCTGGAAAGCGTTCTTTCCGATGGATGTGACGGAGCCGGGAAGGGTCACGGTCTTCAGAGCGTAATTCTTATAGAAGGCCCTGTAGCCGATCTTTGTGACGGTGGAGGGAATGGTCACGGAAGTCACGGCGGTGAAATCGGAAAAGGCATAGTCGCCGATGGAAATCACGCCGGAAGCGATCACGATGGATTTTGCCTGGCTTCTGTATTTGACCCATTCGGGGC
This sequence comes from uncultured Lachnospiraceae bacterium, assembly GCA_946614165.1. GTDB lineage: Bacteria > Bacillota > Clostridia > Lachnospirales > Lachnospiraceae > CAG-791. The sequence goes on along the minus strand of CAMOGQ010000001.1, from coordinate 41,726 downwards.
GGCCGGACATGTCCGCGATATAGTTCTTCATGTCTCCCTTTCCCTTAATGGTCAGGACACCGGAGCTGTAGGTATATGTCAGGCCGGAGGTCTGGACCAGAGGGGAAGAAACCGGAGTCACGGATGCCACGGAGAAAGAGCTTCCGAAGGTGACAGGCGCTGTCTTGAAGGCAGAGTTTCCTGTGGCGATCCGGATGGCCTTGAACTGGCTCTGGGTCCCGGCGTAAAGTACCTGCCTGAGTCTGTCCGTATAGATGAAGGCCTTCATTCCGATTTCCGTAACACTGACGGGGACCGCCACGGTTTCCGCCTGGCAGTATTTGAAGGCATACTCGCCGATATAGGAAACGCCGCCGCCGATGATGATGGCCTTGATGTTCAGTCTGTTCTTATACCAGGGGGCTGTACCGCTCTTTAAATAGTTGTCCATTCTGCCCCGGCCCTGAATGGAAAGGACTCCGTTGCTGCTGTCATATTCATAGGTAACATTGGTACCGCAGCTGCCGCGGGTGATTACTGCTGCGGATGCGCTTTGTGACATAGTGCAGAACATGGAAACAACGAGACAGATGCTTAAGAGTGCGGTAATAAATTTTTTCATAATCCCCCAGATGCCTTTTCACGTTACATTTTTGTTATAGTCGGTTCATAAATGTTTCTTGCTTTTAACAAAATTGTAACAATATTTTAAAAGTTCGTCAATCCAGAAAAATTAACAGACTCAGCGGGATTTTATGACATTAATTACTGCAATTTCGCTCTCTTACAAGGACTGCCAGCGCCATTCCCTCTCCCACGGAAACGCTCCCCTGGCTTTCCGGGCTGATATGATTGCTGACGCCCAGGGGGAAGGAACTGATCAGGGTACCGTTCTCCAGAGGGTATTTCATGCCCCGGATGGCAACGCCCCTGACCTCCGGATCCAGGGCAAAGAGGGAAAAGGTCCCCTCAAAGCCGCGCTCAAAGGTGACGCTCTCCCCGCTCAGCACGAAGAGATCCGTTCCGCCCCCCGTCAGAAGGGCAGAGGCTCCCTGCTTTTTCAGAAAGACCAGGGTCTGTATGTTGGCCAGGGTATGGTCGATCCTCTTTCCGCCCAGGCCCCCGTAAATAACAAAACGGGAAAACCCTCTCTCAAGGCCCAGCCTTGCGGCGGCCAGCGTGTCCGTATCGTCCTTTTCCACGGGCAGGGTCGTCACCCCGCCCGGATGCTTTTCCCGGAAGGCCTCCAGAAGGGGCAGATCCTCTTCCCCAAGAGAGTCGAAATCTCCCAGGATATAATCGGGCACAAGGCCCCGGCGGGCCAGATGCTTCAGTCCCCCGTCCACTGCGATGAGGAAATCTCCCTCTTTATAAAGGATCTCTTCCTCTCCCATGTCCCCTGCGCAGACCAGAATGCATTTCCCTGTCTTTTTCATGGCTTTTCTGCCTCCAGTGCTTCCTCCAGAAGAAGAAGGGCCATGGCCGCGGCCTTCCTGCGGATCCGGTTCCGGCTTCCCTTAAAATGACACTCTCTGACCACGACTCTGCCTTTTACCAGGCAGCCGATATAGACAAGGCCCACCTCCCGGCCCTCCAGGGCCGAAGGGCCGGCGTTGCCGGTCACGGAAAGGGCGCAGTCCGCATGGCATTTTTCCGCGGCCCCCAGGACCATCCTGCGGGCGGTCTCCCTGGACACGGCCCCCTTTACGGACAGAAGGCCTGCGGGAACCCCCAGCATCCTTCTCTTTTCATCGTTCACATAGGTCACGAAGCCCCCGTGGTAGACGGCCGATACCCCTGCCACCCCGGTCAGTCTTTCCGCGACCATGCCGCCGGTGCAGGATTCGGCCGTAGCCAGCTGCCAGCCTCTTTCCTTCAGGACCTTTACCACTCTTTTTTCAGCGCCCCAGGGCTTTCCCTTCATGGCTTTTTTCCTCCGTCTCTAAAAAAATGCCTGAAGCCTTGCGGCTCCAGGCATACCCGTGCGTTTTTACTTGGTCTGTCCGATGACCTGTTTGTTCTTCATGATATAGTCGCAGAGAGAAATAATGGTCAGTGCCAGGGCGACCCACATCATAAGGGTCGTCAGGATGGACAGTTTGTCGATGTTGAGGATCATGAGAATGATCATGATCATCTGGAAGGTAGTCTTGAACTTTCCCCAGTAGCTGGCAGCGATCACGATGCCGTTGTCGGCAGCGATCAGCCGGAAGCCGCTGATGGCGAACTCTCTGGCCACGATGATGACCACGACCCAGGAAGGAATGCGTCCCAGGTCTACCAGGCAGATCAGGGCCGAGCAGACCAGCAGCTTGTCAGCCAGAGGATCCATAAACTTTCCGAAATCTGTTACCAGATTGTATTTTCTCGCAATCTTGCCGTCGGCCAGGTCGGTCAGGGAAGCGGCGCAGAAAATCACCAGCGCGATGATATCCTTCCCGGGGATCTCCGATAAAAGGAAAAACACAAAGAAGGGGATCATAATGATACGCAGCATTGTCAGTTTGTTCGGCAGATTCATAGCTTTACCTCCGTTACTTTAAATAAAAAATCAAAGCCTGTTGCCGGAAGGCCCTGCGGGCTTTCCTATGAGATCATAATCCTGTGCGCCGGTGATCCTGACCTTGATAAGGTCTCCCGACATCAGTTCCTTTTTCGTCTCGATGAAGAGCAGGCCGTCCACGCCGGGGGCGTCCCTGTAGGTCCTGGCGGTATAGACATCCTCGTCGGCGATCTTTCCTTCCACGATGGCGGTCAGAACCTTCCCCTTCATCTTTACGGCCTGGCTGAAGGCGATCGCCTGCTGGGCCAGCATCAGCTCTTTCTGCCGCTTTCTCTTAATGAGCGCAGGCACCCGGGGAGACATCTTTGCCGCCGGGGTGCCGTCTTCCCTGGAATAGGTAAAGACGCCCAGCCTGTCAAACTTCATCTTTCTGACGAAGGCAAGGAGTTCTTCATGATCATTTTGCGTTTCCCCGGGGAAGCCGGTGATGAGGGTGGTGCGCAGGCACATATCCGGGATCTGGGCCCGGATCTTTAAAACGATCTCCTCCAGTTCCCGGCGGCTGGTCCTTCTTCTCATCTTCTGAAGGATGCTGTCGCTGGCATGCTGGATGGGCATATCCAGGTAGTGGAGAATCTTGGGCTCTTCCCTGATGACCCTGATCAGGTCGTCCGTGATCTCCTCCGGATAGGCATAGAGGATGCGGATCCATTCGATGCCGTCGATCTCACACAGCTTTTTCAGAAGATCCGGCAGCCTTTTTTCTCCGTACAGGTCCACTCCGTAAAGGGTGGTCTCCTGGGCCACCAGGATCAGCTCTTTTACGCCCTGGGCGGCCAGATCCCTGGCCTGGGCAAGGAGTTCCTCCTGGGGAACGCTCCGGAAGGGCCCCCTGAAGGAAGGGATGGCACAGTAGCTGCAGCCCTTGTTGCAGCCGTCGGCGATCTTCAGATAGCCCAGATAGCCTCCGGTGGTCAGAATCCTTCTGGCACCGGTGGTGGGCTTCTTTTTCAGGGACCGGATCCTGAGCTTTTCGGGATTCTCATTTTCCAGGACGTCCTCCAGGACCTGGGCGATCTCCTCCTGGGCGGAGGTGCCTACCACGGCGTCCACCTCGGGCATCTCCCTGAGGACTTCTTCCTGGTAGCGCTGGGCCAGGCAGCCGGCCGCGATCAGGGCTTTCAGCCTGCCCTGGGTCCTCAGCTCTCCCAGTTCCAGAAGGGTCTGGATGCTTTCCTTCTGGGCATCCTTTATAAAGGAGCAGGTATTGACAACGGCTATATCCGCTTCGTTTTCGTCATCGGTAAAGCTGTAGCCCCTGTCCGCCAGGATCCCCAGCATCTCCTCCGTATCCACCAGGTTCTTGTCGCAGCCCAGAGATACAAAAAGTATTTTCTGTCCTTCCTGCATTATTCCTCTGTTTCTTCCGCGGGCATGTCGTCCTCTTCGGCCTCTTCAAACACTTCGGCTTCTTCCGCTTCCTCAGCAGTTTCCTCTGCTGCCTCTTCGGAAACTTCCCCTTCGTCCAGATCCAGGATCTCTTCTGTCTCCTCGGGGATCTCGTCAGCGGCAAGAATGCGGATCTTGGCCTGGTTCAGCTCTTCCACGGCGATGGAAAGAGGCTTGTCGCCCTCGGCATAGTCGATCATGGGCTCACTGCCGTCCACGATCTGTCTGGCTCTTCTGGCGGTAGCCATAACGATGGCATATCTGCTGTTGATGACGGGAGTATCGCCTTCTTCAACGTCCTTGTTGACAACTTTCATCAGGTCTACATATGAAGGATGGATCATTTTGCATCAGTTCCTTTCTTTTTCTCTTCTATCAATAATAGCTTCAAGTTCCGTTTTGAACTTTTCAACAAATGTTAAGTCGGGCGCATGTCCCGAAACGTCCCCGGTCTCCATGATCTGCTCGATGGCGTCGGCGCATTCCTCTGCCTTCCCGGTGTCGTTGATCAGCATGGCGTCGTAGCGGCCTATATCCGCGCTCTCTCTGAGGGCGGTGCGCAGCCGCTTCTGGACCGTGTCGAAATCAATGCTCTGGTCAGGTCTGTCCACCAGGCGTCTGACCAGTTCCTGGGCCGAGGGGGGAACGATAAAAATGGATATGGTATCGGGATAAATGGCCTTGACCTGGGCGCCGCCCTGGACCTCGATCTCCAGGATCACGTAGCGGTCCTTCTTCAGATTGTCCTCCACGAAGGCCCTGGGGGTTCCGTAGTTGTTGGAGCTGCCTTCATAGTAGGCATATTCCAGAAAGCCGTCTTTGTCAATGGCATCCCGGAACTCCTCATGGGATACGAAATAATATTCCCGGCCGTGGACTTCCCCGTCTCTGGGGCTTCTGGTGGTCATGGAGACGGACAGGGCATAATGGTCATATTTTCCCATAAGGGTCTTGACGACAGTTCCCTTGCCCGCGCCGGAAAAGCCGGAAATAACTGCGATCTTGCCTTTACTCATCTATTGTCTCCTCCGTTTCCGTATCTGACTGGGCTCTGCCCCGGATGGTCTCCGGCAGCAGCGCCGACAGGACGATCCTGTCGTTTTCCATGACTATGACGGATTTGGTCTTTCGTCCCTGGGTGGCATCGATGGTCCTGCCGTCCTCTCTGGCGGAGGCCACCAGGCGTCTGACCGGAGCCGACTCCGGAGAGACAATGGCGATGATTTTGCCCGCGTTGACGATATTGCCGAATCCGATATGAATGAGTTTGATCTCCATAGGCTTTATTCGATGTTCTGGATCTGCTCACGGACCTTTTCGACCGAAGTCTTGAGGTTGATGGCATGGTCCGAGATCTCCAGGTCGATGGACTTGGAAAGAATGGTATTGGATTCCCGGTTCATTTCCTGGGCGATGAAGTCCAGCTTGCGGCCAACGCCCTCGTCCAGATCCAGAGCAGCCCTGGTGGCTTCGATATGGCTCTTGAGCCTGACCAGTTCCTCGTCCACACAGACCTTGTCGGCATAGATGGCAGTCTCCTGCACGATGCGGGAATCGTCGATGGAAGCGGTCTCCAGAAGCTCCCTGACCTTGTCGTAGAGCTTCTGCCTGTAGACGGCGATGATCTCGGGAGATCTGGCGGTGATGAATTCCACGTCTCCTGTCATCTCGTCCAGCTTGGAAAGGATATCGGACTTAAGGAACTCGCCCTCACGGATCCTGGCCTGCAGGAAGCTCTCGGCTGCCTGATCCAGGACGCCCTTTAAGTTGGCCCAGATCTTATCGGTATCCGCCGTCTCCTCTTCCATGGTCAGGACATCGGGGTATCTGGACAGCTGGGATACGTTGATGTCGTCCAGGATGCCGAAATCCTCTGCCATCTGTCTGAGGTGGCGCAGGTATTCCTCCGCCAGCTTCCGGTTGTACTGGACGCTGCGGGCCCTGTCTGTCAGGTCCTCATAGCTGATGAAGACATCCACCTTGCCCCGCTGCATGTATTTTTTCAGTTCCTTCTTGATCTCGCCCTCCAGGGCATTCAGCTGTCTGGGCATCCTGATGCTGATATCAAGATAGCGGTTGTTGACCGACTTCATTTCCACAGTGATCCGGCAGCTGTCATTGGCCATTTCGGCATGTCCGAATCCCGTCATACTTTTGATCATAGTCAGATCCTCACTTACAGACTGGTTTTCTCTGTTATGGAATCCGGTTTTGGGCATAGTTCCCCCTTGTCCGCATTCTATAACAATTTAACATTATATCGGCGCGGCTTTTTTGCGTCAAGCCAATTTGAAGGCGGCTTTCCCGCCTCCCTTGCACAGATTCCTTCTTTTGTGTATTATCGAAAGGAAAATCGAAAGGTGATTCCTCCCGCCCCGGGGCGGGGCTTTAACGAAAGGATCTATTATGGCATTCGACGGTATTGCCACCGCCTGTCTTGCGAAGGAGCTTTCGGACCTTCTGACGGGCGGCCGCATTAATAAAATCGCGCAGACGGACACCTCGGAGCTGGTCCTGACCATCAAGCCCATGATGGAAAAGGGCGGGGGCCAGGTCAGGCTCTATCTCTCGGCGGACCCTTCCCTTCCCCTCTGCTATCTGACGGAAAAAGCAAGGCAGGCGCCGCTGACGGCCCCCGCCTTCTGCATGCTGCTCAGAAAGCACATCCAGAGCGGAAGGATCGTCTCCGTCACCCAGCCCGGCCTGGAGCGGATCATCCGCTTCGAGATCGAGCACCTGAACGAAATGGGGGACCTGTGCCGCCACATCCTGGTCATAGAGATCATGGGCAAGCACTCCAACCTGATCTTTTTGGACGAAAACGAAAAGGTGGTGGACTCCATCAGGCGCGTCTCCTCCCTGGTCAGCTCAGTCCGGGAGGTCCTGCCCGGAAGGGACTACTTCGTTCCCAGCACCCAGGGCAAGATCAATCCCCTGGAGGAAGAAGAAGGCACCTTTAAGGAAAAGCTCTCCCAGGCGGGGGCCGATCCCGCGGGCCTTCTTATGAAGACCTATACCGGACTCTCCCGCCAGATGGCGGAAGAAATACTCTTCAGAGCAGAGCTCTCCCACGACCGCAGCGCATCCTCCATGACCGGGGAGGAGCAGACCGCCCTGTGGAAGGTCTTTTCCGGCCTCATGGAGGATGTCCGAAAGGGCTCCTTCTCTCCCGCCATATATTATAAGAAGGCGGAGGGCAGCCGGGTCCCCGCGGACTTCTCCGCCGTCCCCATGACCATGTACGGAGACATGGAGAAAAAGGACTATCCGGGCATTTCCTCCCTGCTGGAAGCCTTCTACGACCAGAAGAACGAGGTGACCAGGATCCGGCAGAAATCCGCCGACCTTCGCCACATCGTCCAGACCATCCTGGAAAGGGACATCCATAAATACGATCTGCAGCTCAGACAGATCAAAGATACGGAAAAGAAGGACAAATACCGGATCTACGGTGAACTCCTCAACGCCTACGGCTACGGCGTCCCCGAGGGAGCAAAGTCCTGCGTCCTGGACAACTACTATACAGGCGAGAAGCTGACCGTCCCCCTGGACCCCAGGCTGACTCCCCAGCAGAACGCCAAAAAGTACTTTGACCGCTACACCAAATTAAAGCGGACCTACGAGGCCCTGTCCCGGCTGACCGTGGAGGTCAAGGCGGAGATCGACCACCTGGAGAGCATCCGCACCTCCCTGGAGATGTCCGCGGGAGAAGGGGACCTGGCCATGATCCGCAAAGAGATGGAGGACGCCGGCTTTATCCGCAGGCACAGCGACAGCAAAAAGGGCCGGTCCCGTACGCCCCAGTCCAGGCCCCTCCACTACATTTCCTCCGACGGCTTCGATCTTTACGTGGGCAAGAACAACCTGCAGAACGACGAGCTGACCTTTAAGATGGCGGCTCCTTCCGATATCTGGTTCCATGCCAACGACATGCCGGGCTCCCACGTCATCTTAAAGGCCAGGGGCCTTGCCATGAACGATATCCCGGACCGGGTCTTCGAAGAGGCCGCTTCCCTGGCCGCCTGGTATTCCAGCGGCAGAGCCCAGGGCAAGGTAGAGATCGACTACCTGGAGCGCAGGGACGTAAAAAAGCCCGGCGGGGCAAGGCCGGGCTTCGTGGTCTACTACACCAACTATTCCATCCTGGCAAGTCCCGACATCTCCATGCTCACGCCCGCAGACTGAAAAAACGCCGCCCTGCTGCTTTCCTGTCCGAAGCGGGAGCAGGTCTTTGCGAGGACCGGTATTTCGTAATATACTTGATTTCAGACAAGCTGCAGCACGGGGTGGGAAACCTGGCAGAGTCCCTCCTGGGTCCCCTGGTCCGGGGAAGGTATCCGGATATTCCCAACGCCTATTACGGGATCTGGCTTTTTGCCGCCGCCAGGCTGATCTGCAGCCTGACCCTCAAATGCAGAAAATAAAGACTTCATTGTGCCGGGGACCGGCAGCAGCCATCCCCCCAGGAACGAAAAACAAGGGAGCATATCACATCGGAAAATATATCCGGTGTGATATGCTCCCTTTCTTTCCCCCTTACCGGATCTCGTCCAGGTCGTAGGGAGTGAGCTGATATACATAGTAGTTGAGCCAGTTGGAATAAAGGTTCTGGCTGGTGGCCCGCCACTGGAGGTGGGGCTGCTTTGAAGGGTCGTCGTCCGGGAAATAGTTTTCGGGGACTTCGATCTCTATGCCCTTGCCCACATCCCGCAGGTATTCGTTCCTGAGGGTCCCTCTTCCGTATTCGGCGTGGCCGAAGATGAAGATCTGCCTGCCGTCCTGGGACATACAGAGCAGGACTCCCGCCTTGTCGGACTCTGCCAGGATCTTGAGGTCCTTGCACTCGTGCAGGGCCTCCGCCGGCACCTCCGTATAACGACTGTGGGGGATCAGGAAATAGTCGTCAAAGCCTCTGACCAGAGGCTCCCTTCTGTGCTTGACCTTGTGGGAATAGATGCCGAAAAGCTTCTTGGGAAGCAGCCTCTTCTGGATCCCGTAGTGGAAATAGATGCCAGCCTGGGCTCCCCAGCAGATATGGAAGGTACTCGTCACGTTGGTCTTTGACCAGGCCATGATCTGACAGAGCTCCGGCCAGTAGTCCACTTCCTCGTATTCCAGCTTTTCCACCGGAGCCCCGGTGATGATCAGACCATCGAACTTCCTGCCCTTTAATTCCTCGAAGGTATAGTAAAACTTGTGGAGGTGGGACATGGAAGTATTGTGGAATTCATGGGTGGAGACCCGCATGAAGGTGATGTCGATCTGCAGGGGCGTATTGGAAAGCATACGCAGCAGCTGCAGCTCCGTCTCCTCCATCTTGGGCATGAGATTCAGGATGCAGAGCTCCAGGGGACGGATGTCCTGATGGATGGCTCTGTTCTCGTCTACTATGAACAGGTTCTCCTGTTCCAGGATTTCCCTTACGGGAAGGTCATTCTGTATTTTAATGGGCATTTATTCTGCTCCTTCTGCCTCAGCCATGGCAAGGAACTCATCTTCCGAGATGATGGGTACGCCAAGCTGTTTTGCCTTTTTGTTCTTGCCGGAAGTGGAAGTCACATCGTTGTTGATCAGATAATCCGTATTGGAAGATACGCTGCCGGCCGCCTTGCCTCCCAGCTTGATGATATAGTCCTTGAGAGCGTCTCTGTTCTCAAATTTATATACCTTGCCGGTGATGACAAAGGTCTTTCCTGCCAGGACCTGGGGCGTATCATTCCCCTGGGGCGCTTCGATCTCCAGCTCCGCAAGGAGGGCGTCCAGCTTTTCCCTGTTCTTCTCATCCCTGAGGAAATCCGATACAGAGGCTGCCAGCACGGGGCCGATCCCTTCGATCTCTCCCAGTTCATCAGCAGAGGCTCCCAGGATGGCCTGCAGATCATTCTGATAGTGGTCACAGATGAGACGGGCGTTCGCGGTTCCGATTCCGACGATTCCGACTGCATAAAGGACGCGGGAAAGCGTCGTCTTTCTGGAACGCATGATGGAGGCCGCAAGATTCTCATAGGATCTGCGGCCGAAGCCCTCCATTTCCTCGATCTGGCTGCGGAAGTCCTCCAGATGGTAGATATCCGCAAAGTTATGGATAAATCCTCTTCCGATGAACTTTTCCAGGGTCATTTCCGACAGTCCCTCGATGTTCATGGCATTTCTGGAAACGAAATGGGAGAAGGATTTGATCTTCTTGGCCGTACAGTCCGGATTGGTGCAGATCAGGACCTCCGTATCCACCTCCCGGCGGATCTGGGTCTTTCCGCCGCAGACAGGGCAGACGGAAGGGATCTCCAGGCTGTCCGACATGGTCAGGTTCTCGGAGATCTGGGGAATGATCATGTTGGCCTTATAGACCCTGATCCTGTCGCCGATCCCCAGCTTAAGGGACCGGACGATGCTGACGTTGTGGACGGAGGCCCGCTTCACCGTGGTGCCCTCCAGCTCCACGGGCTCAAAGATGGCCACGGGATTGATGAGGCCTGTCCGGCTGGCAGACCATTCCACATCCGTCAGGGTAGTCTCCTGCTGCTCGTCGGCCCATTTGAAGGCCATGGCGTTGCGGGGGAACTTGGCCGTGGTCCCCAGAGACTCCCCGTAGGCAATGTCATCCATCAGAAGGACCAGTCCGTCCGAAGGGATGTCGTAATGCTGTATCTTTTCCTCGAATACGTCGATGCCGGCGGACAGGGTGTCTGCCGTGACTCTTCTGTACTCCACCGTTTCAAAGCCCTGCTCCTGCAGGAAGAGGAACTCCTTTTCATGGGAATTGTCAAAGGAGACGCCCTCCGCCTCCACCAGGCTGAAGGCATAGAAACGGACACCGCGCTCTGCGGTGATCTTATTGTTCAGCTGTCTGACGGATCCGCTGCAGAGGTTCCTGGGGTTCTTGTACTTCACATCCCCCAGAAGGCCCTTTTCTGCCGCTTCTTCCTCCAGCTTTTCGTTGATCTTTTCAAAATCGGAATAGCGGATGACTGCTTCGCCCCTGAGGATCAGATTCCCCTTGAATGGAAGGGACAGAGGGATGTTCTTAAAGACTCTGGCGTTGGGGGTGATGACTTCCCCGATCTCACCGTTTCCTCTGGTAACGGCCTTCTGCAGAGTCCCCCCGCTGTAGGTCAGGACCACGGTCAGGCCGTCCAGTTTCCAGGAAAGCAGGCCTTCCTGGCTTCCCAGCCAGGCCGCCAGGTCTTCTCTTGACTTGGTCTTGTCCAGAGACAGCATTCTGCGCTCGTGACGCTCCTTGGGCAGCTCTTCCACGGACTCGTAGCCCACGCTGACCGTAGGAGAATCCGCCAGAACAAGGCCCGTCTCCCGCTCCAGGGCTTCCAGCTCGTCATAGAGAGTATCATACTGCATGTTGGACATGATCTCTCTGTCCTCAGCATAGTAAGCCCTGGAAGCTTCCCTGAGAAGCTTTGTCAGTTCCTTCTGTCTTTCGATCAGTCTGCTCCGGTCCTTTTTCTCAGCCATCTGCCTTTACCTCTGTTATCTTAAGTCACCGTACGTTCAGGCCCACGGCCCGGTACAGATCCTTTCTTTCTTTTCCCGAAACCACTCTCTGCTCCCCGGGTTTCATGGGGCCCAGGACCACGTTGACCACGCGGACACGCTTCAGTGTCTTGACTTCATGCCCCACCGCCTGGCACATGCGGCGGATCTGGCGGTTCAGTCCCTGGGTCAGAACGATGCGGAAGGTGGATTCCCCCAGCCGTTCCACGGTGCAGGGCCTGGTCTTTGTGTCCAGTTCCTTTAAATAAATACCTTTGGAGAGGCGGACCAGATCCGCATCCGCGATCTTCCCTCTCACCCGGACGATATATTCCTTTTCATGGCCGGCCGATCCCCGCATCATGGCGTCGATGAGTCCGCCGTCATTGGTCATAATAAGCAGGCCCTCAGAATCCTTGTCCAGACGGCCAGCATAGGTCAGCCTGACAGGATAATGGAAGGCGTCCCGGATGGTCCGCTCCGCATATGGGTCCTTTTCCGTACAGGTCACGCCCTTTGGCTTGTACCAGGCCACAATGACGCTCTCCTGCTTTTTTCCGACCCTTTTGCCGTCCACCAGGATCTCTTCCATGCCCGTGACCCGAAGGCCGGGGATGGCGGGTCTTCCGTCCACCGTGACCCGGACTTCCTCGATCAGCTGATCCGCTTCCCGGCGGGAGCATATGCCGCAGGAGGCCAGATAGGCGTTGAGCCTGACGGTCCCTTCTTTTCTTTCTTCCATGGTCAGCGCACCGCCGCCAGAAGCTCGGCGGCGTCCTCCTTCAGAATGCACTGGGCGTGCTCACGGAAATGCGCGATGGTGCCGGCATTTCCCGTGACCAGAGATCCGAATTCGTTGAGGGGCAGGACCAGGTGCTCGAAATCGTGCCCTGCCTGGTCTGTCTTTGCCGCGATCAGGAAATAGAAGCCTTCCGCAGGATCCTTGTAGAGAGAAGTGGCGATGCCTGTACCGGAGAGCCTGGAAGCGCCCAGGGCCGCCTCGGACAGCGTCTCAAAGCGGAACATGTACTGGGCGGCAGAGGGTCTGCCGGCCCCTTCGCCTTTCCCGGAAGAGACCGCATTCTGCCCCCTGGAGGGCCTTATGCTCTTTCCTGCCATTTCCCTGACCTTGCGGATGGCTGCGGATGCACCCGGATCCTCTGACAGAGTCAGAGAGATGCTGTGGTCGGGCAGGACGGCGATCTTCATGGAAGCAAACTCGCTCTCCAGGTTGAAGTTCTCCTGCCTGGCCGCTTCCGCCACGATGCCGCGGAAGAACTCCTCCGCCTCCTTTTTGCGCTCGAACAGGTCGTCTATATGGAGTCCGTATTCCTTCAGATCATCCTGCGTAATGATGCAGTTGATGGTCGTATCGTTTACTCGTCTGAATTTCAAATTTTACCACACATTCCGGAGCGCCTATAATATAGAAGATTCCTCTTCCGGAACCGCGGACGCTCCTGCGGCGGTTCCTGCAAATGGGTAATAGGCACTGCTTTCGTCAGTGCCTGAATAGTTATCATAATACAACTGATTTCCCTATTCAGCAACCGGAAAATCCGTCTCCCGGCCTGGCGCGGATCTCCCTATCCCCGAAAAAAGCGTGCAGCCGTATGACTGCACGCTTTCTCGTTGTTTACCCTATGATCCGGACTGTTTCGGAATCAGCCTTTGACCTGAGCCATAACTTCTTCTGCGAAGTTGTCGACTCTCTTCTCGATGCCTTCACCGGTCTCAAAACGGACAAACTTCTTAACCTTGATGGTTGTGCCGTTTGCCTTGCCGACCTGTGCCAGGTACTGAGCTACAGTCTGCTTGCCGTCTTCTGCTCTGACGTAGATCTGGTCATTGAGGCAGATCTCCTTGAACTGCTTGTTCAGACGGCCGATCAGCATCTTTTCGATGATGTTCTGAGGCTTTCTCTTGTTCTCGGGAAGCTCTTCGTTCTCCTTCAGAGCCTGAGCAAGAAGGATCTCCTTCTCATGATCTCTGTAGTCCTGAGGAATCTCTTCCTGGCAGACATACTTGGGAGACATAGCTGCGACCTGCATTGCTACGTTCTGAAGAGCTGCTGCGATGTCGTCGTTGACAACTGCTGTCTCGGCATCAACGATAACGCCGATCCTGCCGCCGCCGTGTACGTAGGAAGCCAGCATGCCGTTCTCGGCAACGACCTTCTCGAATCTGCGGATGGAAAGCTTCTCGCTGATGACAGCGATCATCTCGACCAGAGAATCCTTAACGGTCTTGGTGGGATCCTCGTTCCATGCTTCTGCCATGAAAGCGTCCATGTCAGCTGCGTCGGAATTCAGGGCCTGGGCTGCGACCTTTGCAACGTAGGTTCTGAACTTCTCGTTCTGGGCAACGAAGTCTGTCTCGGAGTTAACTTCGACAACAGCTGCCTTCTGGTTGCCTTCGGTAGCGATCAGGCAGATGCCTTCTGCTGCGATTCTGCTGGCCTTCTTTTCAGCCTTAGCCTGTCCGTTCTTTCTGAGGAACTCAACTGCTGCATCCATATCGCCGTTGGTAGCGGTAAGAGCCTTCTTGCAGTCCATCATGCCGGAACCGGTGATCTCTCTTAACTGTTTAACCTGAGCTGCGGTAATAGCCATAGTACTTGACCTCTTTCTTTATTATTTACTGTAATCACCGCGCCCTGCCTTCCGGCCGGGCGCGATGAATATGTGTCCTTGTATCTTAAGAAATTACAGAGTGCCTTCTGCTTCCTGCTCAGCTTCGCTTGCTGCGGATTCTTCTGCAAGAGCTTCCTGTGCGTCTGTGTTCTCTTCGCCCTGGTTGGCTTCGATCACGGCGTCAGCCATCTTGGAGCAGATAAGCTTGACTGCACGGATTGCATCGTCGTTGCCGGGGATGACATAATCAAGTTCTTCGGGATCGCAGTTTGTATCGCCGATACCGATCAGAGTGATGCCCAGAGTGTGCGCTTCTGCTACGCAGATTCTTTCCTTCTTGGGATCAACTACGAAGATCGCGTCGGGAATACGGGTCATGGTCTTGATGCCGCCCAGGTTCTTCTCCAGCTTTTCCTGTTCCTTCTGAAGCTTTGCAACTTCCTTCTTGGGAAGGACTTCGAAAGTGCCGTCGGCTTCCATCTGGTTGATCTTTTTGAGACGCTCGATACGGCTCTGGATGGTCTTGAAGTTGGTCAGCATGCCGCCGAGCCATCTTTCGTTGACATAGTACATGCCGCAGCGCTCAGCTTCGGTCCTGACTGCGTCCTGGGCCTGCTTCTTGGTTCCTACGAACAGGATGGTGCCGCCCTGGGAAGCGATCTCGTTGACTGCTCTGTAAGCCTCGTCAACCTTGACGACGGACTTCTGCAGGTCGATGATGTGGATGCCGTTTCTCTCGGTGAAGATGTAAGGAGCCATCTTGGGGTTCCAGCGTCTTGTCTGATGACCGAAGTGTACGCCTGCTTCCAGCAGCTGTTTCATTGTTACAACGCTCATGTTTTTTTCCTCCATGTGGTTTTTTCTTCCGCATTCCATATGCAAAACAGATCCGACCCGGGTCTGGAAGGATTCGTGCCACTCCCTCTTTGGGGAGCACCGGCTTTCACTGGAATGCGTGTTTTATAGTCAACTCCGATATTCTAACACAGGAAAATGGCCCGTGCAAGAAATTTCTGATGACTTATACCATGAATATACACTTATTTTCCGCTGTGTTTTCGGCACATTTTTCAGGTGCACGAAAAAACCGGGGCAGGACCCTGCCCCGGCATGTTTTCAAGGATTTTCCGGTCTTATTTCCGGATGATCAGCTGATTTATCAGCTGTTGACCTGCCTCTTCAGATCGTCCAGTTCTCCGTAGATGGCGTCGTTGAGGACCTTGATATAGGTTCCCTTCATGCCGGAGGAACGGGATTCGATGACGCCTGCGGACTCGAACTTGCGCAGGGCGTTGACCACCACGCTTCTGGTGATGCCCGCCTTGTCGGCGATCTTGCTGGCCACCAGGATGCCCTCGGTGCCGCCCAGTTCCTTGAAGATCTGGACGATGGCGTGCATTTCCGTATAGCTCAGAGTGCCGATGGCGGAGCGGACCACGTTGACCTTGCGGTTCTCTTCCGCAGTCTCCTCTGTCACGGCCCGGAGCATTTCCAGGCTCACCACGGTGGTGCCGTATTCGCACAGAATGATGTCGTCGATGTCATAGGAGTCCTCATCCTTGTAAAGGAATACGGTGCCCAGTCTCTCCCCGGCGATGCCGATGGGAGCGACAATACCGGTCTTGTCGGAATCCTCTTCGTCCATAAAGCCCAGGGTCCTGAGATTGATGTTCTCGTTGGTGGAGAGAACGCCCAGGAAGCGCTCGTTGAGGGCGGGATCGATAAAGAAGCCCACTTCGTCCGTGATCAGGCCCTTTAAAGGCTCGACCCTGCGGTTCTCGCCGTAGCCCAGGACCTTGCCCTTTTTGCTGATGACCAGCATGTTGGATCCAAGGATATCGCTCATGACTTCACAGATATCATTGAAAATGACTTTACCGGTGTTGTTATGAAGAAGCTTCTCGATCTTTCTGGTGTTGTCAAGAAGCATGACGTTGTTAATAGGTGTACCGTTCACTTGCTGTATTCCTTTCTAACGCCGCTTTGCCGGACGTTATCCGTATATTACCTGATTAAGATCAGTTCTCTTCGGGCCTCTCCATGACATGGCCGCACTGATCGTTATAGCATACCAGCTTTCTTCCCTTCTCCAGCATGATGGAGCCGCAGACGGGACATTTGACAGAAGAAGGCTTCTGCCAGGACATGAAATCACAGTCGGGATTGCCCAGGCAGCCGTAGTAGCGGCGGCCCTTTTTGCTCATGCGGACAACGATGTCCTTGCCGCATCTGGGACACATGACCCCGATCTTCTGATAGTAGGGCTTGGTGTTGTGGCACTCGGGGAATCCGGGGCAGGCCAGGAATTTCCCGTGGGGGCCGTATTTGATGACCATGTTGCGGCCGCAGTTCTCGCAGACCACATCGGTCTCTTCGTCGGCGATCTTGACCTTCTCCAGCTCCTTTTCCGCCTCCTGGACCGCTGTGTCCAGGTCGGGATAGAAGTTCTCCACGATGGTCTTCCACTTGACCGTGCCTTCGGCCACACAGTCCAGAAGATTCTCCATGTTGGCGGTGAACTCGGGGTTCACGATGGAGGGGAAGGACTTCTTCATGATGTTGTTGACGGCTGTTCCCAGCTCGGTCATGTAGAGGTTCTTTTCTTCCTTGACGATGTAGTTCCTGGCAAGGATGGTAGAAATGGTGGGAGCATAGGTGGAGGGACGTCCGATTCCCTGCTCCTCCAGGGCTCTTACCAGGGATGCCTCCGTAAAGTGGGGGGCAGGCTGGGTAAAGTGCTGTCTGGGATCAAAGGAGTCAAAGGAGACGGCCGTGGTCTCCTCCAGGCCTCTGACCAGGGCGTTTGCCTTTTCGGGGTTCTCCTCGTCGTTGTAGACGCTCTGGAAGCCGTCGAAGACAAGCCTCTGGGCGGATACGGTAAAGACCTGACAGGCCTCTTTTCCCCGGGCCAGGATCCGGACCTGGGTGGTCTCGTATCTGGCGGGGCTCATGCGGCTGGCCAGGAATCTCTTCCAGATCAGCTGGTAGAGACGGTACTGCTCTCTTGTCAGGGAATCCTTGATGGAGGCAGGGTCCCTGGTCACATCCGTGGGACGGATGGCTTCATGGGCGTCCTGCACATGGCCCTTGGATTCCTGTTTTTTCTCGGCCGCGATCAGATAGTCCTGACCGTAGCGCTCCAGGATGTAGTCTGCGGAAGAAGCCATGGCCTCGTCGGAGATCCTGGTGGAGTCGGTACGCAGGTAGGTGATCAGGGCCACAGTGCCCTGTCCCTTGATATCCACGCCTTCATAGAGCTGCTGGGCGATCCGCATGGTCTTGGAGGTGGAGAAGTTGAGAGACCTGCTGGCCTCCTGCTGCAGTGTGGAGGTGGTAAAGGGCATGGGAGACTTGCGGGTCCTCTCGCTCTTTTTCACTTCGGAGATCTTCCACTCTGCGTCCTTAACGGAATCCATGACCCCGTCCACCTGGGCGGAATTGCTCAGCTCTGCCTTTTCGGCCTTACCGGTCTCGTCCATGGGTCCGTAATAGTGGGCCGTCAGCAGCTTCTTTTCGCCTTCCACGGAAAGGTTGGCGTCCAGGGACCAGTATTCCTCAGGGATAAAGGAGTTGATCTCATCCTCCCTGTCGCCGATCATGCGGAGGGCGACGGACTGGACACGGCCGGCGGAAAGTCCGCGCTTGACCTTGGCCCAGATCAGAGGGGAGATCTTATAGCCCACCAGGCGGTCCAGAACTCTTCTGGCCTGCTGGGCGTCCACCAGATTCATATCGATATCTCGGGCGTTTTTCAGGGACTCCAGGACGGCTTTCTTGGTGATCTCGTTGAAGGTGATCCTGTAGACCTCCTTGCCTTCCTGCTGATCTAGCTTGAGGGCCGCGATCAGATGCCAGGAAATGGCCTCTCCTTCGCGGTCAGGGTCCGTTGCCAGATATATGCGGTCCGCCTTCTTGACCATCTTGCGCAGCTCCGCAAGAAGTTCGCCCTTGCCGCGGATCGTGATATATTTGGGCTCGCACCCGTTTTCAAAATCTATTCCCATCTGGCTTTTGGGCATGTCACGTACATGACCGTAACTTGCCGCCACTTCATAATTGGAGCCAAGAAACTTCTTGATAGTCTTCACCTTTGCGGGTGACTCGACGATTACAAGGTTTTTTTTCTTCTTACGAACTGCTGCCATTCCAACCTCAACTGTAAAAAAATTGTTTCCGCCCTGTGCTTTTCCCTGACAGAGCGGCCTGCTCCGTATTTGTGGGAAGACGCAAAATATTCACAAAGTTTTCAGAATATTTCAGGATTTGCCGAAACGATTTGTACTATACCGTATTTTCATGCCATTTTCAAGGGATATTTTCCAAAATCGCTCAGGAGGTCTGCCCGTAGAGACGGCCCTTTCTGGCGATCATTTCGTCGATCGTGGAAATATAGGTATCGATATCCTTGCAGTTGTCGCTCCTCTCGATCCTGCCTCCGGGGAAGACGGCCTTGGAGATGGATCCCGCGCCCAGAGCCAGGATGGACTGCTTCTCTTCCATGATCAGGATGTTGTAGATGCCGTACTTTCCTTCCCTGGCATAGCCCACGTTCTCGAAATTGCCGGACATGTTCTTCTGGCGGTAGAGATAGTAGGGCTTCATATCCATATCCGCGGCCCCTGCCGCCGCGATCTTCATGCCCTCGTCGGTATTGTTGATCTCGGCATACCCGTTCTTTTCGATCCACTGCTGGAGCTTCGACGCTCTCTTGACGGCCAGGGAATGGACCGTCAGGGAGTCGGGGTTAAGGGCCCTGATACGGTTGATGGTATAGGCCACGTCCCCCTCATCCTCGCCGGGCAGGCCCAGGATGATGTCCATGTTGATGTTGTCAAAGCCCGCCTCTCTGGCCATGCGGAAGGCTTCCTCCGTCTGCTCCACGCTGTGCCTTCTGCCGATCAGCTTCAGGGTCTCGTTCCTCATGGTCTGGGGATTGACGCTGATCCTGGTCACCCCGTGCTCCTTAAGGACCCGGAGCTTTTCGGGAGTGATGGAATCGGGCCTGCCCGCTTCCACGGTGAACTCCTGCAGGTTCTCCATGGGGAAATGAGCCTTCAGGGCCCTGATCAGGCGGTCCAGCTGGTCCGGATCCAGGGTGGTGGGGGTCCCGCCGCCAATATAGACCGTATCCAGGATCTTTCCTTCCATAAGGGCCGCTCCGGCTTCGATCTCCTTTTCCAGAGCCTCCAGGTATTCGTCCACTCTTTTCTTCCAGCCCCCGATGGGGAAGGAGGTAAAGGAGCAGTAGAGGCAGGTGGTGGGACAGAAGGGAATGCCCACATAGAGGCTGTAGCCGTTCTCATAGTGGATCCCCGAAAGGATCTCCTTCTCTCTTTCCGCGATGTCCGCCGCCAGAAGGGCCTTTTCCCTGCTGGCCTTGTGCTCACGGATCATAAATTCTGCTGCCTCCTCACGGGAATCCCCCTCCAGCAGCCGCTGCATGGCGATCTTGGTGGGACGGATGCCGATCAGTTCTCCCCAGGGAAGCTGCCTTCCCGTATGAGCGGAAAGGATGTCATAGACCAGGTGCTTAAGCACCGTCTTGCACTCCCTTCCCTTCCTGTCGAAGAGCTCCTCTCCCGCCTTTTCCGAAAAATGCAGGTCTGTTCCCGGCAGGCTCACCTGCAGCAGGTCAGGAGAAAAATGCACTGTCATAAAGGGAGCGGTCCTTGCGGCCTCCTCCCTTCCGGCCCCTTTGATGGGGGCTCCCTCCACCAGGACCTTCACATCCTCCTCGGGATAAAAGGCCTTGATCAGGGAATGGATCTCATATCTGTAGAGTTCTGTATTAACCGATGCGATCAGCATGCTTTGGATCTCCTCGTTTCCGAATACATGGGGAAAGCAGGCATCTCCGCCTGCTTTCAGATGAAATATCAGCAAAAAACCGAAAGTATCCCCCGGAATAACAATTCCGGGGGAGGATCTGTTTCAAAAACTCAAACTTACGCGAAAGGATTGTACTGCTTTTCGTAGGAAATGGTCGTAACGCCGCCGTGGCCGGGATAGCATACCGTATCGTCGGGCAGGACATAGAGCCTTGTGCGGATGGACCGGACCAGGGCGCTCATGGAGCCTGTGGGCAGGTCTGTCCTTCCCACGGACCCTTCGAAAAGAGTATCTCCGCAGATCAGGATATGGCCCTCTTCCACATAGAAGCAACAGCTTCCTTCCGTATGGCCGGGGGTGGACAGCATCTGTACCTCGATCCCCGCGGCAGTGACCTTTTCGTCGTCCTTCAGCCAGAAGTCGGGCACCAGGGTGGTGGCTCTTCCGTAGATGGAGGAGCAGTTCTTATAGGCGTCCTGGCAAAGTTCCCTTTCCTCGCTGCTGATGTAGACGGGGGCGCCGCTGGCCTTCTTTAAGGCTTCGCATCCCCACATATGGTCAAAGTGGGCATGGGTCAGGAAGATGGCTTTGATCTCCAGCCCCTGCTCGGAAAGGACCTCGTAGATCCTCTCTCCGTAGTCCGCAGGGTCAAAGACGATGCATTCCTTATGGCCTTCCCTGTACATGTAGTAGAAGTTGGTCTCTACCATGCCGATCACATAGCTTTTGACGATAATGCTCTCCATAGTACTCCTTACCCGTTGGTCCTGGTGACGGTCTGGACATCTTTGACATTCTGAAGCTTGCCGACGATGTCCTGCAGCTCCTTTCTGGAGCTGACTTCGAAGCTGATGGTAATGGTGGCAATGCCCTGCTTGCTGGTGACGCTGGAAATACGCAGGATATTGATATCCGCTTCCGAAAGGATCCGGCTGATGTCCACCAGAAGGGACTTTCTGTCCCTGGCATAGATATTGATCTCTGTCACGAAGCTCTCGCCGGAGGCGTTGATGGCCTCCTCGGACCAGTCTGCCGCCATGACCCTGGCTCTGTCCTCTTCGGACAGGTTTTTGACGTTGACGCAGTCTGCCCTGTGGATGGACAGGCCTCTGCCTCTGGTCACGAAGCCCACGATTTCGTCTCCGGGGACGGGATTGCAGCACTTGGAGAAGCGGACGGCCACATCGTGAATGCCCTTGACGATAATAGCATTGCGGGAGCCGGACCGCATCTTGGGCGCCGCCTCCTGGGCCTGATGAAGGATTTCCTCATCGGTGACCTGCTTGGCATGGTCCTGGTCGTAGAGCTCCTTGAGTCGGTTGGCCACAACACCTTCCTTGAGTCCTCCGTGTCCGATGGCGGCCAGAGCGGCGTCCCAGTCGCGGAAGCCGTATTTCTGCTGGACCACCTGCTGGTATTCCGGTCTGGAGATCTCGGGCAGGTTGAGAGAATGGGTCTTGCAGTAGGCCGAAAGCAGTTCCTTGCCCCTGCTGATGTTCTCTTCCTTCAGTTCCTTGCGGAACCACTGATTGATCTTGGTCTTGGTGGAAGCGGCCTTTACGAAGTTCAGCCAGTCTGCGCTGGGTCCCTTGGAGTTGGCGGAGGTAATGATCTCCACCCGGTCGCCGTTCTTGAGACGGTAGTCGATCTTGACCTGGCGGCCGTTGACCCTGGCTCCCACCATCTTGTTGCCCACGGCCGTATGAATGGCATAAGCAAAGTCGATGGGACAGGCGCCCGCGGGCAGGCTCTTGACCTCGCCTCTGGGAGTAAAGCAGTAGACGTTGTCGGAGAACAGGTCCAGGTCGCTCTTGAGGATGTTCATGAACTCCTTGTTGTCCTTGGTATCCTGCTGCCATTCCAGGATCTGCCTGAGCCACGCCAGCTTGGCTTCCTCCTGGTCGTCCCCCTTCTTGCCGTCGGAGGCTTCCTTATATTTCCAGTGGGCCGCGATACCGTATTCGGCTGCCCTGTGCATGTCGAAGGTACGGATCTGGATCTCGAAAGGCTCGCCGCCGGGGCCCATCAGGGTAGTATGCAGAGACTGGTACATGTTCTCCTTGGGCATGGCGATATAGTCCTTGAACCGGCCGGGAACAGGGATATAGGTCTCATGAATGATGCCCAGAGCGGCATAGCAGTCGCGGATGGAATTGACAATGATCCGGACTGCGAACAGATCGTAGATCTGGTCCAGGGTCTTGCCCTGGTTATGCATCTTTTTATAAATGCTGAAGTAATGCTTGACGCGTCCGTCGATCCTGGCCTCGATACAGGCGCTCTGAATATGTTCGCGCACGTTGGCGACGATCTCGGAAATGTACTTTTCACGCTCGGTCCGGCGTCTGGCCACCTGATCGATCAGGTCGAAATAAATATCGGGATGGAGATATTTGAGGGACAGATCGTCCAGTTCCACCTTGATCTTGGAAATCCCCAGACGGGAAGCCAGGGGGCTGTAGATATCCAGGGTCTCCTGGGCAATGCGGACCTGCTTGTTGGGAGCCATGTGGCCCAGTGTCCTCATGTTGTGGAGACGGTCGGCCAGTTTGATCATGATGACGCGGATATCCTTGGCCATGGCAAGGAACATCTTTCGCAGGTTCCTGGCCTGCATCTCCTGCTGGAGGGCATCCACGGTGGAGTATTCGACGGACAGCTGCAGTTTTTCCAGCTTTGTAACTCCGTCCACCAGCTCGGCAACGTCGTTTCCGAACATTTCTGCCAGCTGTTCTTTGGAATAAATGGTATCCTCCACCACATCGTGGAGAAGGCCCGCTGCTATGGTCTCCTTGTCCATTTCCAGGTCTGCCAGGATGATGGCCACCTGAAGGGGATGAATGATATAGGGCTGTCCCGATTTCCTGACCTGGTCCTTATGGGCTTCTTCCGCCAGTTCATAGGCCTTGGTGATTAGGGAAATGTCATCGGAGGGATGATATCTGCGCACACGTTCGATCAGGTCCTTTAATAACTCTTCGGGCCCGACGTATTCGCCGATATCTTCTATTTTTCCTGTATCGAACTGATCTACACCTGTTACGATAGCAGAATCCTGTCTGTCAATATCCATCTCTGTCATAGCTGGTCCCTCTGTATCGTGTCCCTTACAGCAGTATCTGGTTCTTAAATTGTGAGAAAATTTAATATGCTCATGATTATAATGTCTAACTTTGTGTTCGTCAAATGGATTTGAGTACATGGCAGAACAAAGAGACAGCGGGAAGAAAGCCGGCAGAAGCAAAAAAGAGCCCGGGCGATCCTGGAAATCCTAAGCACAGGCAGAGAAAAAGAAAAGATACAGAAAAATAGAAACCGGGAAAGAAGCGTCAAATGGAAATGAGCCGAAAGGGATGCCTCCAATAAAAGAAGGCATCCCGGAAAGGACAGGAGAAAAATAGTCAGAACACAAGATCCTGATAGCCGACCTCTTCCACATGTTCATCAATAAGGAGCACTCCACATCCGTTCTCATCATCCCAGCTGCAGCTGAAGGCAAGTCCCACGCATCTTCCTTCATAGATGCCTTCTTCAAAGAAACTGATCAGGTCAAGGTGTATATGATCCTTTAGATCAGCCGCCTCCCCAAGAAGCGGATAATCAGGATGACTGCCGTCTCCGTAGCCCAGCTCTTTCACCAGCTTCTGATAGTACAGATAGATCTCATTAAGGACTTCCGCCTGAAGATCCGGCCAGGCCGAGAGAAAAGCAGTAAAGCACTCTCTCTGATAATCACTGATTCCCTCTTCTTCCTCACCGTACACCACGAGATCCACATCCTCTTCTTTGCCAAGCCAGTTCAGCATAAGCTTTCCGTTCCAGCCATACTCATAACTCAGTTCTCCGAATGTTTTGTCTGTCATAGTATAAGTTCCTCCGATATAAAGTCTGCCTCTTCTGATATCACGGCTCAGTACATTAACCGCAATCCAAAAAAACTTTCGGGAAGCATAAAAATAAAAAGATTCTGTGAAGACCACATGGGTCCTCACAGAATTCCTTAGCATGTTAATCCAATGCCCTAAGCGGACTAATCTTCATTTCTACGATGTGGTCTTTCGGGATAATCAAGTTTATTTCATGTGTGTCAATGCCCTAAGCGGGCTAATCATCATTTCTACCAGGTATGAGGATGCATATCAGATCAAGCTCAACTTGTGTCAATGCCCTAAGCGGGCTATTCATCATTTCTACTCTACAGCAGCAGGGAATCCTTCGACGAGATGGTAAGTGTGTCAATGCCCTAAGCGGGCTATTCATCATTTCTACCGGGCCAAAGGGACAAATACAAAGAGGATGCCGAGTATGTGTCAATGCCCTAAGCGGGCTATTCATCATTTCTACGGTACCCCTTTAAGAATGGCTTATTTCTGCCGTTTTTCAGGGGTGTTTCTGCAGGTATTTTTCAGAATATTCTGATAAATGTCGTTTTAGACATTCGTTTTTGGGCCTGTTCTTATTTCGTTCATAAATTCTGCTTCAGGCTAAATTTAACAAACCTGCATTCCTTTCAGAATCCCGGCTCTCCTGCCATATTTGCCTGCATTTTCTCTCCGAAACACCCTGATAAAAGCAGCTCCCGCCTGCCAGCTGTCGAAACTACTCACATGCGCTCCGCGGGTATCCATGCAGACAGATGCCCTGGCATCTTTTCACTTCCAATTTTACAACGAATACCAGAGAATGGCAACCAAGCCCAACATCTGCCGCATTCATTTCCATGTGTTTATTCCTCACGCCTTCCGCTGCTGTATTTCTGCCTGCTGCCTGTATCCCGGTTCTGTCCCGGTCTTTTTCTTCCAGTCTGTCAATCTCAGTCTTCCCTTTTTCTTTATATTCTTTTTTTATCTTATTTTCGGTTCAACTTTCCTGTTTCCTTTTTTCCTCCTGCCCTTTTGCTTTCCTCCTGCTCATGCTCTGTTTCTTTCTGGAGCCTTTTCCTGTTTTTCTCCTCAGGTCTTTTCGTCTCCATCCTCTGCCAGGCTCTCATTTGTCAAGCCATAAAAAAGCCTCCTCCGGAAAAACCGAAGGAGGCTCATATAGTTTCATATTTTTTCTGACCTGCCAGATCAGGACTTTCTTTTCAGATCATGTCTGTCCGGCCTGTCTTTGCCGCAATCCTTTCGCCTGCCTGGCCGGATTACATCATGCCGCCCATGCCGGCGCCGCCTGCGGGCATAGCCGGAGCGGGCTCCTTGATGGTGGAAACAGCAGCTTCTGTGGTCAGGAAGCTGGATGCAACGCTGGTAGCGTTCTGCAGAGCTGTCCTTGTGACCTTTGCGGGATCCAGGATGCCTGCTTCTACCATGTTGACATACTTCTCGTCATAAGCATCAAAGCCGATACCGGGTTCTGCTTCATAAACCTTGTTGATGATGACGGAGCCGTTCAGACCAGCGTTAGCTGCGATCTGGAACAGAGGAGCTTCCAGAGCCTTCAGAACGATGTTGGCACCGGTCTTCTCGTCGCCTTCAAGGGCTGCAGCGACCTTCTGGACTTCCTTGGTTGCGTGGATGTATGCGGATCCGCCGCCTGCGATGATGCCTTCCTCAACAGCTGCTCTTGTAGCGTTCAGGGCATCTTCCATGCGGTACTTGGCTTCCTTCATCTCTGTCTCGGTAGCTGCACCGACGCGGATAACTGCTACGCCGCCTGCCAGCTTGGCAAGACGCTCCTGGAGCTTTTCCTTATCGAAGGAAGAGGTGGTCTCTTCGATCTGCTTCTTGATCTGTGCCTGTCTGGCCTTCAGAGCTGCACTGTCGCCCTGACCGTCAACGATGACGGTGTTATCCTTGGAGACCTTGACGGACTTTGCACGGCCAAGCATCTCAAGACCTGCATCCTTCAGTTCCAGACCCAGGTCGGAGCTGATGACTGTGCCGCCTGTAAGGATAGCGATATCCTCCAGCATAGCCTTTCTTCTCTCGCCGTAGCCGGGAGCCTTGACAGCGACAACGTTGAAAGTGCCGCGGAGCTTGTTGACGATCAGAGTGGTCAGAGCTTCGCCTTCTACGTCCTCAGCGATGATAAGCAGTCTTGCGCCCATCTTTACGATAGACTCCAGCAGAGGAAGGATATCCTGGATAGTTGAGATCTTCTTGTCTGTGATCAGAATGTAGGGATCTTCCAGAACAGCTTCCATCTTGTCCATATCTGTTGCCATGTATGCGGAGATGTAGCCTCTGTCGAACTGCATGCCTTCGACCAGATCCAGCTCTGTCTGCATGGTCTTGGACTCTTCGATGGTGATAACGCCGTCCTTGGAGACCTTTTCCATAGCATCTGCTACCATCTTTCCGACTTCTTCGTCAGAAGAGGAAACAGCTGCGACTCTCTCGATGTGCTTCTTGCCGCTTACGGGAATGCTCATGGCCTTGATGGCTTCGACTGCTGCGTCGGTAGCCTTCTTCATGCCCTTACGAAGAACGATGGGGTTAGCGCCTGCTGCCAGGTTCTTCATGCCTTCGTTGATCATGGCCTGTGCCAGAACGGTAGCGGTTGTGGTGCCGTCGCCGGCTACATCATTGGTCTTGGTTGCAACTTCCTTGACCAGCTGTGCGCCCATGTTTTCGAAGCCGTCTTCCAGCTCGATCTCTTTTGCGATGGTCACGCCGTCATTGGTGATGGTGGGAGCGCCGTAGGACTTGTCCAGGACAACGTTTCTGCCCTTGGGGCCCAGGGTGATCTTAACTGTATCGGCAAGCTTGTTAACGCCTGCTGCCATTGCTACTCTTGCGTCTGTTCCGTGTTTGATTTCTTTTGCCATAATGCTGTATGCCTCCAATAAAACGAGTATTAGTCTTCAATAATTGCCAGAATGTCGTTCTGCTTGACGATGATGTACTTCTGATCGTCCATCTTTACTTCTGTTCCGGAATATTTGGAATAGATGACCTTGTCGCCGACCTTGACCTGCATGACAACTTCCTTGCCGTCCACGACACCGCCGGGGCCGACTGCAAGTACTTCTGCCTGCTGGGGCTTTTCCTTGTCCTGTCCGGGAAGAACGATGCCGGATGCAGTAACTGTCTCTGCTTCAAGCTGCTTTAAAACGACTCTGTCACTTAAAGGTACTAACTTCATAAAAATGCCTCCTTAAACTATGCGGCCTGGCCGCTTCTGGACTGTTTTTTATTTGTTAGCACTCTTTATATCTGAGTGCTAACTCTAGACTGTATAATAGATTTGACCCCGCGCCTTTGCAAGCCCATTGAGCATGGGATTTTCTCCGTTTTTCTCGTTTTATCTTCGTTTTTCTTTGATTTACTCAAAATTCCTCACGCACGGGGATTTTCTGGTTTGTTCACAAATCAGAAAAAGCTCTCGAAGGCGCTTCTGACGGCCCCGGCTCTTTCGCAGATGATCAGGGCTACATAGGATCCCTCTCTGACAAGGACATGATCCTCCACCATGGCCACCTGGTCCGGACTGTAGTTTTCCATGGTCCCCTTCCTGGATTCCACATGGGCCTGCAGTTCCTTCATGACGAGGGCCGCGTCCGAAGGGTCCTTCAGACGGATGACGGAGATCTCATGGGCCGTCCCTTGGTCGGCGTAGGCATAAAAGAAATCCTCTACCCTGTCATAGTCAAAGCCGCACAGACAGGCAAAGGTCACCTCCGCGTCCTCGTCGGCCCCTCTGGCCACTGCCATCTCCGGCAGGGTGGAATCGGCGGAAAGAAGCTTTTCCTCCAGCTCTTCCATGGATAGATCCTTCCCGCTTCCTTCCTCTTTGCCGCAGGCGGCAACCAGGAAGATGCCTGTCAAAAGGACCATAAGAAGGGCCATCCGGCGCTTAATATTCGATAACTTCATCCGCCTCATCGAAAGACTCCTTTCCTTCCTGTCTGGTATAGCTGGTCTCAAATTCCTCCATGGTGAGGCCGAAGGCCTTTTCATAGGCTTCTTTCATCTTCTCAATGGATTCGTCGTCCGCGTTTCCGCTGTAGCTGTATTCCTCGCTGAAGATATTTACGAAGACGCCCAGGATATAGGAATTCTCCTCTTCTCCCTCATACCAGGTATAGGAAATGGAAGCCGTCTTTTCATCGTCCGACAGAGCATATTCCACAGGGGACATGATATAGTCCACCGCTCCCAGCTCATTCTCCTCCGGCTCCTCCTTAAAGGCATAGAAAAGACTGGTCTTTCCCTTTTCCGTATCCTTCTTTATGGCGGAAGGCAGCCTGTAAATGCTGGTGATCTCTCTCTTGAACTGATTCTGAGGCGTATAGAGCCTGCCGTCTGCCTGGGGCAGAGCGTCCCTGGGGAACTCGTGGCTTTCCAGGCAGATCTCGTCGGTCATGTTGAAGTTGCCGTAGCGGCTGTCGGACGTTACGTCATAATAGATATCCACATGATACCAGCAGCCGTCGTCCAGAAGGACCATGTCCCAGGAATGGTACTCGTTGTGAGGGATATGGCATTCCATGCCCAGCATGTTGACAAGAAGGCGGAAGGTGGTGGCATAGCCCACGCAGACGGCGCTCCCGGATTTGAGAACGCCCCGGGGAGTGGACTGATCGCCGGTATTTCTTCCTATGACAGCCCTGGTGCCGGCCTCGTCCATGGCGATGTTCTCATACATCCAGTCGTATACGGCTTTTTCCTTTTCGAACTGGGTCATGTCGTCCTTGATGATCTCCGAAAGGACACGGGAGGCCAGATCCAGGGTCTCCTTATCCTCAGGGCTCAGAGCGGAGGCATCTCCCGAAATATAGGCGTCGGAAACCGCGCTGGTATCTTTGATCTCGTACTCTCCCTCTACCCTGTATCCGTTTTCCTGGAACTCTCCGGGGGTCTCCTGGGCATCGGCCTGCAGATCCAGCAGGACATTCATCTTATAGGTAAGCTCACTGATCCTTTTCGTATAGAGGATAAACGAAAAGATCTGAAAACCGGTCATGACCGCCAGCACAAGGACAAGGACCGTGATCAGAGGCGAAGCGCCTCTCTTTTTGTTGTCTGTATTCCCGTTCATGGTACTTCCTTCTTTATTCTATTCTGTTTTGATGTGACAAAAAGACTGCTAACATCTTACATCTATCGGATGCAAATTTCAGCAGTAACTTAAGAAAAGATTATGAAGAAATCCTTACGGAAATCCTGCCGCAAAGGTACTATCCCATCCGCGGGAAGGATCTCATGGGCAGAAGCATGAAGAAACGTATCATTTTCATACAGTTTTCCGTTAATATTCCGAAAATTCGCACACCACTTGCACACAGGCCCCGGGCATGTTAGTATATATCTAGTTTTAAAAACTACATGTTGCGGATTCAGAATCCGCAAAGAAAGGAAATCGTCATGACAGTCAAAGAGTTAAAGCAGTTTTTCAACGAGCATCTGGTCCCTTCCAAACTTTATGCATTAAAAGGCGGACACCATAAGAACAGGATCTGTCTGGGAAAAACTTCTGACGGCTGGGAACTGTACTTTTCAGATAAGAAGCAGAAAATCGGACTGATGCATTTCAAGACAGAAAGCGAAGCCTGCCTGAAAATGAAGGAAGAGATCCTGAAGATCATGGAACAGGTCTACGGAATGACCTGGAGGAACCTGGCATAAGGCCTGCGCTTTCCTTTCATCCCACAGACATACCGAGGTCCCCGGTGAGACATGCCAGCATGCATGTGCCGCCGGGGATTTTTCTGACCGCCTGCGAAAAGCATCCTTTCATGCTCTTCTCTTTCCATCCCTGTTTTTTTATCTTTTCTTCCCTTCCTTTTTTCTCTGCCAGAAAAAGCATGCGGCCCTGCCGGAAGGCAAAGGCCGCATGCTTTTTTGCATCTCTATATATTTTACAGATCCCTGTTCTTTTCAGACCTTTTTAAAGAGGATCCTGCAGGAAGGAAAACTTCCGAACATCTCGGGAAGGACATATCCGCCCTTCATCAGGGCCGCCCCTGTGAAACGCTTTCTCTGATCGGGAAGGGGATTTCCGCAGCCGAAGGTCTCCCGGCTCACCAGCTCATAGTCCGCTTCGGGAAGAAGACCTCTTAAGCGGATCCGGATAGGCCCCAGGCAGGGCCTTGCGGCTGTGACCACAAGGCTGACCATGACCTGAGAGCGGTCCCTGGAAACAAATTCCCAGGCTTTGTGGTCGCCTCTTCCCATCTGGTCCGTCAGACGGTAGTAACTGCCCTTTTGGATCAGGTCGTAAAGGGCGTGATAGTCCGCGATCTGCTTTCTGACCTCGCTTTTTTCCTCTTCTGTCAGCGTTTTCAGATCCAGTTCGTAGCCAAAGCTCCCCTGCATGGCAGTAAGGCCTCTGGTGCCGAAGGGAGTGATCCGGCCGGTCTGGTGGTTGGGGACTGCCGACACATGGGCGCTGACGGAAGATATGGGATAGCCGTAGGAGGTGCCTTCCTGGATGGAGAGGCGCTCAAAGGCGTCCGTATCGTCGGAGCACCAGATCTGGGGAAAATAGCGCAGCATGGCCGCGTCGAACCTTCCGCCGCCGCCCGAACATCCTTCGAAAAGCACGTCCGGGAAATCCTCTGTCAGACGCTCCAGCAGGTCATAGAGGCCCAGCATGAAACGGTGGGGGACTTCGCCCTGCCTTTCGGGAGGAAGGCCGCGGCTGTAGAAGTCCGTCAGGTGGCGGTTCATGTCCCATTTGACATAGGCTATGTCATGATCCGCCAGCAGACTGTGGAGGGTGTGGTAAAGATAATCCACCACTTCCGGTCTGGACATGTCCAGGACCAGCTGGTTGCGGCTTACGGAAGGCTTTCTTCCGGGCACGGTCAGAGCCCAGTCGGGATGGGCCCTGTAGAGGTCCGAATCCTCGTTGACCATTTCCGGCTCCACCCAGATGCCGAACTTCAGCCCCATGTCCCGGATCTTTCCGATCAGGGGAGCAAGGCCTCCGGGGAGTCTGTCCTCGTTGACATACCAGTCTCCCAGGCCCGCGTTGTCATCGATCCTTTTTCCGAACCAGCCGTCGTCCATGACCAGCATTTCTATGCCAAGCTCCGCGGCCCTCCGGGCCAGATCCAGGATCTTTTCGGAGTCAAAGTCAAAGTAGCAGGCTTCCCAGCTGTTGATCAGGACAGGCCTTTTCCTTTCCATATATGCGCTTTTGCAGATATGGGACCGGATAAAGCGGTGGTAGCTGTCAGACAGGGCGGAAAGGCCCCGGTCCGAAAATGTCATAAGGACCTCCGGCGTCTCAAAGACTTCGTTCGGCCTGAGGAGCCATGAAAAATGCTCCTCATGGATGCCGGCGCTCACCCGTACAGACCCGGTCTGCTCTTTTTCTATGTCAAAGCGGTGGCTTCCGGAATAGACCAGCATCATGCCGAAACACTCTCCCGCCTCTTCTCCTGCATCTTTCCCGCAAAGGATCACGAAGGGATTCTGCTGGTGGCTGGAAGCGCCCCGCTTGGAGGAGACAGTCTCGATCCCGGTCATGACAGGGACTCTCTCCGCCTGCCTCTCCAGGGTATGTCTTCCGTGGAAGTGGATCAGATCATAGTCGCCTGACGGCAGATCCAGGCAGGCGGATCCTGCTTTTTCCAGAGTGATCTTCTGATCCGATCCGTTCCGCAGGCGGACGGCTCTTGTGATCATATCCTCCTTATCAAAGACGCCGTAAAGAAGCTCTGCCTCCAGGCCCGAGGCTTCGTCCCGAAGAAGGATCTTCAGGCTCTCTGCACTGCCGCTTTTATCAAAAGCGGAGGGCATGCCCTTAATGGAATACTTCCCGTCCAGGATCTCGTGGCCTTCGTAGCGGAAATCGGCTCCCCAGATCCCGTCTTCTCTTACGGAGCAGACGGAAGCGGTCCGGAAGTCACCCGTATTCTGGCCGCTGTACTCCAGGGGCAGAAGGTCCGAAGAGCCCCCTCTGGTCAGCTTCTTTTCATAGGGATTGGGAGAAAAGCCCACGTCGAAGGGGACGCAGAGATAATCCATCAGGTCATGGGTCGGTGTCCCGTAGTAAAGATGAAGGAGCTGTCCTGTTTCAGACACCTGCATCTGATAGCTGCTGTGACAGGTCTCCAGCAGAAATGCTTTTTTATCTTCTATAAATGTGATGCTCATGGCTTTGCCTTTACCTCTTCAGGTTCCTTATTTTTCCCACGTGACTGTAATGACTGCTTTTTCTCCTTTTTCGGGAAGAGAGAGGGTATAGACCAGGCCAGAACCGGAGAGCCTGTCTGTGACATCGATCCCGCAGCAGAGAGCCTTTACGGGTCTCTTTTCCGAGATCCAGGAGACTCTTCCTTCTTCCTTCAGAACCAGTGTATCGGTCTCTCCCTCCCTCCGGCAGGCTTCCAGAGCCGTAAATCCGGCGTATTTATCGGAAAGACCCAGGCAGGCTCTGCCCTCTCCCGCCGGCAGGAAAAGGATCCATTTGTAATCCCCTGCTCCCAGTCTTCCCTCAAATGAACCGTCCGGGCTGCAGGACAGGGCCTTCTTTTCCAGGAAGTCATAGAGGAAATACTTTTCTTCTCCTTCCAGCTCCGGTATCTCCCGGGGAGACACCCTGAAGGTCTGGTCTTCGCCCGTCAGGTTGAAAAGGGCCATGCCGCCGGCCTTTTTGTCCTGTCCCCAGGATCCGCAGTTGTGGAGCTTTAAGGCGCCCTCCTTCAGGGGATCTCTGAACATGCACTCCTCCGCGGGCCTTGCGGGCCTTTCCATCATCAGGACCCTGCCGTCCATATATGCAAGGGGCCGGAGGACCTCCGGATCCGTTGCGCCGATCCTGTCGCTCACATAGACGGGGCCTCCGCTTACAGCCCGGAGCAGGCTGTGCTTTCCTGCGTGCTTATGGCTGGTCCAGAACATGTCCCAGTCGCAGCAGTAGACCTCGCCGTGGTAGACGGCGTTATAGGCATTCTGAATGAGATGCTCCGCAAAGCTCTCTTCCTTGGCGGGAAGGAAGTCGTCACTGTTCCTGGAGACTGCGGAGGAAGGCCTTGCCAGGATGTTTTCCATGGCCATGCCCATGCAGTTGATGACGGCCCCGTCCATCAGGGCCGCGCCGCTTTCCAGGCCGAAGCCCACCTTTTCCGCCGCCTCCGACAGGGGCAGGGAATTCTTGTAATACATGGCGGTGGCGCTCTGTCCGTCCACCTTTACAAAATCGATGCCCTCCCGGCGAAGGCGTCTGTACCAGGTCCGGTAGAAATTTCCCGCCTTTTCGGGATCCGGGACCAGGCGGCCGGCGGGATTTTTATAAACGCTGTCTCCTGCCTCCAGGGCCGCTCTGCTTCCGGGGGCCGTGCCGTCCCAGTAGCCGCCCAGGGCGTGCCATACGCCGAACCAGGAGACAGAAGTATTCTTTTTGATATCCCGGATCATGGGAAGAAAGCCCTCCGGGAACTTTTCGGAATCCGGCGCAAAGTCGGAAATCATCTTTTCCTCGGCGCCGAACCAGCCGTCGTCGATCAGGATCCAGCGGAAGGGGATCTTTTTTTCTGCGATCTCCTGGGCTTTCTGCCTGATCTTCTCTTCACTGACCTCCGTATAGAAGGCGTCCCAGCTGCACCAGCCTAGATACTTCAGCATTTCCGGGATCCTTCTTTCCGTGCGGAGGCGCAGTCCCTTTATGCGGGAAAGCTCTTTAAAGACCCTGTGCACCGCTTCATGGGCCGTAGGGCCGCTGCTCATCAGAAAGAGCGTCTCGTCCACATGACAGAGGCCGCCAAGGCCGGCTGTCATCTCCAGAAGGAGCTCTCCCTTTTCTCCGCCCCTGAGGCCAGTCTTAAAGGTATCTCCGATCATGGGCAGGAGACAGATGATGCTCTCCTTAATTTTAAAAAGTGCGATCTGGGTCCTTTCCGGGATCTGGTCCGTTCCTTCGATAAAGGCAGGTCTGGTCCACCAGGGATTGAACATGTAGTAGGCCGTGATCTTCTCCGGCTTCTCTTCAAGAGGGATCCGGACCCTGACAGGGTTCCGTGTCCCAAGGCAGAGGGGATCCTCCAGGGTGGGGGTCTTTATGTCGATGCCGATCTGCGCTGACAGGAGGCCTTCTTCCTCCTTCAGGGCAAGGCGGCAGCTGACAGGCCCCTCTTCCTCATTTGCTGTGTTTACCATGACCTCTTTTTCGGTCACGGGCTGATCCTGCAGGCAGATCTCCACCTTCCAGATGTCTTTCCTGATCATGCTTTTTCTCCTTTCTTCCGAAGGCCTTTTACTTTATCAAGTGATGTATGCATCATTACGCCGCAGATCCTGGCGATCAGGGCAAAGCCCATGAAGCAGAAAATGAAGGCATAGAGAGGCTTATTGGCCTGATCCAGAAGGATCAGGGCCATAGGCACCGTATAAAGGATCAGGCAGGACAGGGTCCTGACAGGGGAAGAGACCGCTTCCGCCAGGGCAAGGACGCAGAGGTCTTTCACCTTTCCCTCTTCTCTGGCAAGCAGGGGAAAGAGGAAGATAAAGAGCACCCAGGCAAAAAGCATGACGGCGATGATCACGGAGGAGAGATTTCTCATGAATCCCTGCCAGCTCATGCAGATCTGGAGATTCATGCTGCCAAGGAGCATGATGCCGGCAAAGGCAATGAAGCAGGCAGTATCTCGCAGGAAATGCTTCTTAAAGTACTTCCAGTAGACCTTCATGGGATGGATGGTGCCCCCGGTCTGATAGAGCCTGTCCGACTCTTCTTCCTCCAGCATCTCGAAGATGCTGCCGTAAAGGGCTGAAATGGCCTGCCCGATGGTGATCACGGGGATGCAGCTGATCACAAAGAGGATGTTCAGGATCGCCAGAGTCCCGATCCTGGTCATAAGCCTGCCGAACATGCTGTCATTGGAAAGAAAACCGCCCAGATTCATAAGTGCCTCCTCCTGCAAAGTCATTTTTATGCAGAATCATCCTTAAGATCCGGGGCCGGAGAAAGCCTCGGCCCCGATCTATATGTGTTTCGTTTCGGTATTAAAGCTTGCCGCCGGAAGAAGCGATGCCTTCCACGAACTGCTTCTGTAAAATCAGGTAGAGTACCAGCATGGGAACGACTGCCATGACGGCGCCGGCCATCAGCTGGGGATAGTTGCTGCTGAACTGGCCCTGGAGCCTGGAAAGGGCTGCGGTCAGGGTCGTTGCGTTGGTCTTGGGAGCGACGATCATGGGCCACATCAGATCCTTATAGGCAAACAGAGCGGTGAAGATGCTCAGAGAGACCAGGGAAGACCTTGTCAGCGGCAGCATGATATAGAGGAAACGCTGTCCTATGTTGGCTCCGTCCAGTTCCGCCGCCTCCTCCAGGGAGGATGGCAGGCTCTGATAGGCCTGCTTGCAGAGGTAGGTTCCGAAGGCCGTTACGGCGCCGGGCAGGACCAGAGCGAACTGGGTGTTCATCATGTGCAGACGGGATACGATCAGATACTGGGGAATGATAAAGATCTGAACGGGGACCATCATCGGTACCAGGATCAGGGCAAAGAAGAAATTCTTGAAGGGGAATTTCAGTCTGCCGAGGGCATACCCGGCCAGGGTGGCTGTCAGGCAGGCACAGAGCACACGCAGGAAGATCATGATCAGGGTGTTCTTGTAGAGGACCAGGAAGTCGTAGGTTGCCGTTCACGTCTGCGTAGGGCATCATGACCCATGCGAAATCAGAGGCATTGTCTGCTGTAGCGAAGTTGTTGACTGTCCAGGAGCCCTGGCAGATCATGCCTACAAGACCGGACAGGAACATGGTGTCAGGGCCTGTGATAGCCATTGAATCGGGAGAAGGGCAGGCAGGAAGGATCTTTTCTGCCACGAACTTCATAGCCTCGATGGTAGCGGGCTCATCATAGCCGGAAGCCTTCTTGTCTTCTGTGATGACTTCTCCGCCGTAGGAGTAGATGATGTTGTACCAGGTATCCTGGTTGCTGCCGGTGTTGCAGTAGGTGCCGTAAACGCCGTCCTCTTTGCCCTTGTCGGAGATCTCCTGAGCGGTGGCTGCGAAGTCTTCCCATGTCCAGTCGCTGGTGGGATATGCCACGCCGTACTTGTCGAAGATGGCCTTGTTGTATACGACTGCGATGGTATCGTGATCCTTGGGAATTGCGTAGTGTGAACCATCGTAGGTGTAGAGCTCGTTGATGCCTTCGAAATAGTTGCCAAGGTCGATGTTCTCGTCTGCCTCAATGTAGCTGTCCATGTTCAGAAGAACGCCGGAGCCCATGTACTTGGCTGCGTTGTTGGAGTGCATCCAGAATACGTCAGGCATTTCGCCGCCGGATACGCCGGCTTCCAGCATGGTCCAGTAGCCGTCCCATCCGGGTACGGTAAACTCTACCGTGTAGCCGTTCTCTGCGCCCCACTCATCGGCGATCTGCTGCAGGCCCGCGAGCTGGTTGGGATCCCAGATGGCTACAGAGATCGTTTTGCCGCCCCCTGCGTGCTGCCGGAATCAGTACCGCTGCCGCCGCCCGATGCGCCGCATCCTGCCATGGCTGTGACTGCCATAACTGCTGCTGTCATAACTGCAAGAATCCTTTTTTCATCCTCTTTCCTCCTTTTTACAATCAGATGAAGTGCTTTGATTCAACTTACATGCTTATTATAAAAAGTTCATAAGGACATATGAATGGCGCGAGGAAGCGGTTAAATGTCGATTTTGATATGTTGATAAGACAACTTATATGTCAAAATGAATCCCTTTATTTTCAAATACACAGCCGTCTGCTAAAATGAGTCTGTTGGCTTCAAAGTTGTGGCATTACAGGAGTTTTCATTCGATATTTCATTGGAGGATTCCCATGCGCACCAGCAAATTTACAGATGAAAAGAATTTTAAATGCCTTGAAGATCTGAGAGAGACCTCTTCGGAGCTGTCCCTGATCCACTTCGGCAGCGAAAACTGCATGCCCAACCATGTCTTTGCGGGGATCAGGGACGAATTCATCATTCATTTCATCCTGTCCGGCCACGGCTTCTATTCCTGCGAGAGAAACATATGGCCTCTCACACAGGGACAGATGTTCCTGGTCCGTCCAGGAGATTCGGTGGTCTACTGTTCCGACAGCAGGGATCCATGGTCCTATGTATGGTTCGGCTTTAAGGGGACCAGGGCCAAGTCTCTCCTGGCCCAGAGCGGCTTTTCCAGAGACCGCCTGACCCTCCCCTTTATGGACGGGGAAGCTTTTGCCGGCGTCATTAATGAGATGCTGCAGCACAATACCCTGACCCCTGCGGACACTCTCTTCAGGGAATCGGGACTCTACAGGCTCTTCTCTCTTCTTGCCGCCAATGCAGAGAGCATCCCTTCCCTCTCGGGCAGCGAACCGGACAGGAGCGCCGGCAGCCAGTATGTATCCCAGGCGGTGGATTATATAAACGCCAACTACATGCATGCCATATCTGTCACGGATATAGCGGATCATGTGGGCATATCCCGTACCTACTTAAACCGCCTCTTCCATCAGGTCTACAATTCCTCCGTACAGGATTTCCTGATGAACTACAAGCTGGACAGGGCCGCCTTTCTTCTGGTCAATACCGAAATGCCCGTCAAGGAAATCTCCCAGAACGCGGGCTACCGGGACCCCCTGGTCTTCTCCAAGGCATTCAAGGCCAAATACGACGTCAGCCCCAAGAACTACAGAGCCTTCAGACAGTCTTTGGAACTGAGAGAAGAAAGGCCCCTGCAGGCTGAAAATCTGATGTAGCTCAGAAAGCATCCGAAGGAGCTCCTGAAAAAAACGATCCGGCAGCCTTCAAATAAGAAGTCTGCTCTGTCCAGAATCCCCGCAGCCGCGGGGATTTTTCATTTCCCGCATTTTTTCCTTTTTTTCTTCCTCTCCTGCTGCCGGATCTTCCGGATGCTTCTGATACCCGACAGGCTCTGTACTTTCTGCTGTTATGATCCATTATAAAAAAGCCCCTCGGACATACATATGGATGTAAGGGGCACAAATATGCCTCTTTCCCGCTTCTTTATGACAGCCAGTTCCGCGGCGATTTAACGCCCGCAAAAAAACACGGAAAGCCATTCCCTTTTCAGGGAAGACTCTCCGTGTCTCATTTTTCCGGCCTTTTGCTGGAGGCAGCAGACGATCTGGTCATGCCTCTTCAATCATACACTTATGGTGTTTGAACTCCGGGCTCCTGTTCAATATGTCTTTATCATATTCAACAGCCACGAGGAGAATGTTGCCTCTGTAGTGTTCCAGTCTCTCCGGATATTTCTGCCTTTTGATCTGCGATAGTGCCGTGTCAGCACTCTGGTTATATTTCAGTTCAACAATCATTGCAGGCAAAGAAGCATACTGGGGTCCGGGCAGATATGCAAGATCCACGTAGCCTTTTCCGCTGTCCAGTTCCAGAATGACCGTATAGTATTTCTGAGCCGCATAATAGGCAAGTTGTACTGCATAGCTGAGGGCTGTCTCGTCATGATATGTCTTATTTCCCGCCCTGTTATGAGCCTCCTCCAGAAGGTCAGCGACCCGGTCAGCGTTTCTCTCCCACGCAGCTTTTTAAGATTTCTTCTGACCTGGCAAATGCCCGGAAAGCCGGTATCCACTTTTCCCCCTTTGTTGATGTTCTGAATTCATCCATGATTTCCCGGTTGGGAATGAATACTTCACTTCGTTTATCATCAAACCCCAGATACCCTAAGTGAATCAGCAGTGACAACACATCATCCCTTCCATTGAAAGTAGTCATGTCATTCTGATAAGTGGATGTATCTATCTTCAGCCTTCCGCCGTCCATCAGAAGAGCAACCGCCTCTTTCAGTCCGTCGAAGTCCATTTCTATGTACTCAGCCAGAGCTTCGTATGTCTCTGTTTTATTCCAGTAATCTTTAATAGTACCTGTGATCGTTGCCTCCACTACAGACAGAGGACTGTAGAGGGAATATCTGGCAGCGTCAGGTGATTTTCCGAAAGCCCTCAGCTCTTCATGTTCAGGATCCGGCGGCAGGACATCACTGACTTCATAGCCATCATACCAGTCGCTCACAGCCCGGTAATCTCTTCCGTACCTCCTGCAAAGACTCTGCACCTCTTCTTCCGTAAATCCGGTATACCTGGCCAATTGCCTGGGGAACATCATGGAATATTCCGTGAACATATTCAGAGCTGAATGCTTTCCATATTTCTTTATAGGAAGAATGCCTGTCATATAAGCCAGCGCGATGTGGGTATTATCCTTCATCAGGTTTCTGAGAAAATCAAGGTATTCCCGCTGACCTTCTTTATCATTCTTCCTTTCCCTGAACACTGCATCCCACTCATCAATTACGATAATGATCTGCCTGTCGTTAGAAGAATACACATCTTCAATTGTCTGGACCAGGTCCTCATCATCGAAATAATCTATGTCCGGGTATTCCCTTTTAATATCTCTGATGACCAGAAGCTGCATTCTGGCAAGTGCCTCTTTAGCAGTAGTTTTCTTTCCGAAAAACTTCGTCATCACAAGGCGGATCACATCGAACCTTCCCAGATACTCATCCCAGGATATCTCTTTTTCGCCGTTCCTGAAGGGCATACCCACTGCCAGCTTTCTTTTGGCGAACAGACTTCTGCTGTCAGCCTCTCTGTCATAATAAGCGCAGATCATATCTGCCGCCATTGTCTTGCCGAACCGACGCGGACGGAAAACACCGACAAACCTTTGCTGCGTATTTACAAGCAGGTTAAGGTACTGAATCATTTCGCTCTTGTCCACAAATATTTCAGAATTGACTGCCATCTGAAAACTCAGCATGCCAGGATTCAGATATGTACCCAAACATCCTCCATTACGGTAACTTTTATTCATGAAAAACTGTTACGGGAGCAGAATACATTGTCATATGCTCTGCCGCATCCCGAAAAAACGTCTTCATAAAGATCTTTCATCGCCATTTGTTATTCAGGGTTCCAGTACAGAAAAATACTTTGACGCACGGCTCCGATCTGAACATGAAGCGGGGTATGGAGCCCCTCGGAATGAAAATATCGGCAGTAGCCCCGGAGCGTTAAACAATCCGCAGGAATCATTTTTGTACTGAAACCATTTATAGTATATATGTAAAAAAGCCATCACACAAGTAACGGTCTTCTGCTGACAGGCAGAGACAGCGCAGCAGTACCTGATCGCCCGGCCACCGTAAAAAGGCGGAAAGCGCTTTCCTTTTCAGGAAAGGCTTTCCGCCTTAAATTATAACTTAAGCTTTCAGATCAGAAGGCTTACGCCTCCCTCTCAGGGGCTGTACTGCTTAGCCTTCCTGAGCGATAGCTGCCTGAGCTGCTGCCAGACGTGCGATCGGTACACGGAAAGGTGAGCAGGATACATAGTCAAGACCGATCTTGTTGCAGAACTCGATGGAGGAAGGATCGCCGCCATGCTCGCCGCAGATGCCTGCATGGAGTGTAGGACGTACTTTCTTACCCTTTTCCATAGCGATTTCCATCAGCTGGCCGACACCGGTCTGGTCAAGCTTTGCGAAAGGATCGCCTTCAAGGATCTTGGCGTCATAGTATGCGTTCAGGAACTTGGTGGCGTCGTCACGGGAGAAGCCATAGGTCATCTGGGTCAGGTCGTTTGTACCGAAGCAGAAGAACTCAGCCTCTGTTGCGATGGCGTCGGCTGTCAGAGCCGCACGAGGGATCTCGATCATGGTACCGACTTCATACTTCAGGTCGGAGCCGGCCTTTGCGATTTCGGCGTCAGCGGTCTCAACAACGATCTTCTTGACAAATGCCAGTTCCTTGACCTCGCCGATCAGAGGAATCATGATTTCGGGAACCAGATCCCAGTCGGGATGCTCAGCCTTGACAGCGATGGCTGCACGGATCACGGCTGTTGTCTGCATCTTTGCGATTTCGGGATAGGTAACTGCCAGACGGCATCCGCGGTGGCCCATCATAGGGTTGAATTCCTTGAGGCCTTCGATGATGGCCTTGATGGTCTCTACGCTCTTGCCCTGGGCATCTGCCAGCTTCTTGATGTCAGCTTCTTCCTGAGGAACGAACTCATGCAGAGGCGGATCCAGGAAACGGATGGTAACAGGGTCGCCTTCCATAGCTTCGTACAGGCCCTTGAAATCGCTCTCCTGCAGGGGCTCGATCTTCTCCAGGGCTGCTTCTCTTTCCTCGACGGTATCGGAGCAGATCATCTCACGGAATGCAGCGATCCTGTCCTCATCGAAGAACATGTGCTCTGTACGAACCAGGCCGATGCCTTCTGCGCCCAGCTCGCGGGCCTTCTTTGCATCGCGGGGAGTATCGGCGTTTGTACGGACTTTCAGCTTGCGATACTTGTCAGCCCAGCCCATGATCCTGCCGAAGGTGCCGGTGATCTTTGCGTCGACTGTGGGGATCGCGCCGTCATAGACGCAGCCTGTGGAGCCGTCGAAGGAGATGACGTCGCCTTCGTGATACTCTTTGCCTGCCAGTGTAAATTTCTTGTTGGCTTCATCCATGATGATGTCGCCGCATCCGGATACGCAGCATGCGCCCATACCACGGGCAACAACTGCTGCATGGGAAGTCATACCGCCGCGGACTGTCAGGATACCCTGAGCAGCCTTCATGCCGGTGATATCTTCGGGGGAAGTCTCCAGACGGACCAGAACGACCTTCTCGCCTCTTGCAGCCCACTCTTCTGCGTCTTCAGCGGTGAAGACGATCTTGCCGCAGGCTGCGCCGGGAGCTGCGCCCAGAGCCTTTGCGATGGGAGTAGCTGCCTTCAGAGCTGCTGCGTCGAAGGTAGGATGAAGCAGAGTATCCAGGTTTCTGGGATCAATCATGGCAACGGCTTCCTTCTCGGTCCTCATGCCTTCGTCTACCAGATCGCATGCGATCTGCAGAGCGGCCTGAGCGGTCCTCTTGCCGTTACGTGTCTGCAGCATGTAAAGTTTGCCGTGCTCTACGGTGAACTCCATATCCTGCATGTCTCTGTAGTGGTTCT